>CALLYN010000034.1 GCA_937858455.1 uncultured Kouleothrix sp. | reverse complement strand
GTATCCTTGTGGCCATTCTGGTCTTCCGCCCCACCGGCCTGCTCGGTGAGGATGTCGGACAGAAAGCGTAGGTGCGGGCGATGGGTAAGGTACGATTTGGTATCTGGGCCGGCGTCGCTGGCGTCGCGACGATTCTGATCGTCGGCGGGAAAACCGTGTGGATGGCCGCGCTGATCGTCGGCCTGATCATCGGTCTGCTCTCGGCAAACAACGAGTCGCTCAAGACGCCGCGCGATGGCGTGCGCTACGGCTTGCTGAATGGCGTGGCCGCCGGCGTGGTGCTGATCATCGGCCAGCTGCTGCGCAGCCTGTGGCTCGACCCGCTGGCGGGCCAGACGGCGCTCGACATTGGGATTGGCGCCGCCGGCTCGGCGCTGGTGGCCGGCCTGATCGGCCTGGTGATCGCGGCGGCGGTGGCGGCGATCCTCTCGGCTAGCCAGCACCTCGCCGGCATCGGCCGCACGCTCGCCGTTGGCGCGGTGGTCGGCGCGTTTCTGCTGTTCCTGCCGCAGATCGACCGCGGCCTTGGCCTGGCATGGCTCGGCGATATCATCCCGATCATGATCTTTATCATCCTGGCGCTGGGCCTGAATATCGTGGTTGGCTATGCCGGCCTGCTCGACTTAGGCTACGCCGCGTTTTTCGCGATCGGCGCCTATACCGCCGGCATGCTCTCCTCGACGCACCTGTCGGGCCAGTTTGGCTCGAACTTTCAGCTCTCGTTCTGGCTGGTGATCTGGATCGCCGCCGCCGTCGCCGCGATGTTTGGCATCATCCTCGGCGCGCCGACGCTGCCGCTGCGCGGCGATTACCTGGCGATCGTGACGCTGGGCTTCGGCGAGATTGTGCCGATCTTGTTCACCAACCTCGATGCCGTCGACTGGATCAAAACTTCGACTGGCGAGCCGCTGAACCTGACCGGCGGCGACCCGGGCATCAGCGCGATCGCCCCGCCGTTCCTGCCGATCGTGCAGCGCCTCGACGGCTCGGGGGCGATGATTATCGAGCTGATCGGCTTTGTGCTGGTGGTGCTCGCCGCGCTCTACCTGGTGCGCCGCGTGCTCGACGACGAGCGCGCCGCCAGGAAGTCGACCACGCTGACAAAGATCGTCGGCGGGCTGCTGGCCGTGTTCCTGCTGTATGCGTTCTTCTATGGCACCGACATCGGCGGCACACCCCTGGCGATCCCCGGCACCAGCGGCGCCGGCCAGTTCCTGCCAACCGAGCGCACGCCCTGGTACTACCTGATTATCGTGATCTTTGGCTTCTCGATCTTCTTCATCAACCGCCTGCGCCGCTCGCGGCTCGGCCGCGCCTGGATGGCCATGCGCGAGGATGAGCTGGCCGCTGCCTCAATGGGCATCGACCTGGTGCGCACCAAGCTGCTGGCGTTCGCGCTCGGCGCGACGTTCTCGGGCTTCGGCGGCGCGTTCTACGGCGCCTACCTCGGCTCGATCACGCCATCCAGCTTTCAGTTCGATAAGTCGGTGCTGATCTTGTGTATGGTGATCCTTGGCGGCCTCGGCAATATCCCTGGCGTCATCCTCGGCGGCCTGATCATCGTCTCGGCCGATATCTTCTTCCTCAACCGCCTGACCGACCTGCTCAAGCAGATCGCGTCGAACTCGAACAACGAGGCCCTGGCCAACTTCAAGGCCTCCGACTACCGGCTCATGCTGTTTGGCATCGTGCTGGTGATCATGATGCTGGTGCGGCCCGAAGGCCTCGTGCCCAGCGCGCGCCGCCGCGCCGAGCTGCACGCCGACGAGGAGACCGCGCGGCACGAGAACGCGAGCGCGTTTGATGTCGAGCATAATAACGCTCAGCTGAGCACGGAGTAACCATATGGCGCCTGTACTCGAAGCGACTGGCATTACCAAGCGCTTTGGCGGCCTCGTGGCCGTCAACAACGTGGACTTCGTGATCGAGCGCGGGTCGATCAGCGGCCTGATCGGCCCCAATGGCGCTGGCAAGACCACGTTCTTCAATATGATCACTGGGCTGTACACCCCTACCACCGGCACGCTGCTGTTCGATGGCGTACAGCTCAATGGCCTGAAGCCACACCAGGTGACGGCGCTTGGCATCGGGCGCACGTTCCAGAATATTCGCCTGTTCGCGAATATGACCGCGCTTGAGAATGTGATGGTCGGCCAGCACCCGCGCATGCGCGCCGGCGTGTTCGGCACGCTCATCCGCTCGAAGGCCATGAGCCAGGAAGAAGAGCGGGTGCGTAGGCGCGCGCTCGACCTGCTCGACTTCGTGGGCCTCGGCCGCAAGCGCGCCGACGAGACGGCCAAGAACTTGCCGTACGGCGACCAGCGCCGGCTCGAGGTGGCGCGCGCCCTCGGCACCGACCCCAAGCTGCTGCTGCTCGACGAGCCGACCGCCGGTATGAACCCGGCCGAGACCGACGACCTGACGCGGCTGATCTACCACCTGCGCAGCGACTACGAGAGCCCTTCGCGCAAGGAAAAGGGCGTGACGGTGCTGCTGATCGAGCACGATATGAAGGTGGTGATGGGCATCTCCGAGAAGGTGACCGTGCTCGACCACGGCGCGAAGATCAGCGAGGGCCTGCCCGGCGAGGTGCAGAGCGACCCGCAGGTGATCGAGGCGTACCTCGGCAAGGGCGCGGCTGCCCACGGCAAGGGCGGCCGAAAATCGACGGCCACTGCGGCGCTAGGCTAGCGGATGATTTGTCCACAGATTACAAAAGTACCGTCCCGCCGAAGGCTAAGAACGCTGACTGCGGAAGTCTTGCAATCTGTGTAATCTGTGCAATCTGTGCAATCTGTGGATTGATGAGGGCACTATGGCGCTTCTGGAACTGAAAGACGTTCACACCTACTACGGCAACATCCACGCCCTCAAGGGCATCTCGCTCACGGTTGAAAAAGGCGAGATCGTCACGCTGATCGGCTCGAATGGCGCCGGCAAGAGCACCACGCTGCGCACGATCTCGGGCATTACGCCGCCGCGCCAGGGCCAGGTGACGCTTGAAGGCCAGCGGATCGACCAGATTCCCGCGCACAAGGTCGTGAACCTTGGCGTGCTCCAGTCGCCGGAGGGCCGGCGGATCTTCCCGCGCCTGACGGTGCGCGAGAACCTCGAGATGGGCGCGTTTACCCGCACCGATAAAACCAATATCGCGAGCGATATGGAGCGGGTGTTCGGCCTGTTTCCGCGCCTGAAGGAGCGCGTTGGCCAGTACGGCGGCACGCTCTCGGGCGGCGAGCAGCAGATGCTGGCGATCGGCCGCGCGCTGATGGGCCGGCCCAAGGTGCTGCTGCTCGACGAGCCGTCGATGGGCCTGGCGCCGGTGCTGGTCGAGCAGATCTTCAATATCATCAAAGATATCAACTCCCAGGGCACCACCATTCTGCTCGTCGAGCAGAACGCGCTCATGGCGCTTGGCATCGCCCACCGCGGCTACGTGCTGCAGACTGGCCAGATTGTGCTGTCGGACTCGGCCAAGGCGCTGAGCGAGAACGAGACGGTGCAGAAGGCCTACCTGGGCATGGAGTAGCCACCTCAGCCACCGAAACGCGCCAGCAGCCGCCGACGAGCGCTTCGTCGGCGGCTGCTGCGTTGTGGGCGCCTCTAAGCGCCGGGCGAGCGGCCGCTCACATACGCCAGAAAGCGCGCGCCCGTCGGCCCGCTGCGGATGTCGGCGTAGCCGGCTTCGGCATACATGCTGGCGTACTCGGCAATGCTGATATGGCTCATCGGCGCTGCAGAAGAGTGCGCCAGCAGGCGGCCGACCAGCCCATGAGGCGCAATCTCGGCGTCGACGGTCAGGAACATGCCGCCGGGCTTCAGCACACGGCGAATCTCGCGCAGTCCGGCGCGCTTCTGCTCGTCGCTCAGGTGGTGAAACATGAGCCGGCCCATCGCCAGATCGAACATGCCGTCGGGAAAGGGCAGCGCCTCGATCCCGCTAGCCTGGAAGCGCGCGGTCGAGCCGGCTCGGCGGGCGTTGCGCTGGGCGCGCGCCACCATCTCGGGTGCGGGGTCGATGCCGTAGGCCGCGCCGTGTGCACCGGCCGCGCGCTGGGCGGCGCGCGTGAGGCTGCCTGGCCCGCAGCCCACGTCGAGCACCGTGTCGCCCGGGCGGATGCCGGCAATCGCAATCACGCGCGCGTCGCTCAGGCGCGAGATGCGCTCGAGGAACAGATCGTAGGCCGTGGCCCAGTGGATTACGTGGCCGCCCCGGCTGGCTATGTGGCTGTGGCTGGCATGGTGCATGGTCATTTCCTCCTAAAACAGTCTATTCCATACCGAACATTGTGTTCGAGATCGGTTATACTACCGGGAGGGGCGCCGGGCAATAACCAGATGCCGGGCGACTATTCATTAGCGAACAGCGCTGCCCCGATTGTGCGAGAACGTGAGGACGCCAGATGAAGACCGAGCAGACCGATCGGCGCGTGCGGCGTACCCGCCACCTGCTGACCGACGCGCTGCTGGCGCTGATGCGCGAGCGCCAGTACGGCGAGATTACCGTGCAGGATATTCTCGACCGGGCCGACGTTGGTCGCTCGACGTTCTACGCCCACTTTTACGACAAAGACGACCTGCTGATGAGCGGGTTCGAGCGTCTGCACAGCCTGTTTGATCTGCCGGCCGACCAGTCGGCGCCGGTGGAGCGCTTCAGCCTGGTGTTTTTCCGCCACACCGCCCAGCACCAAGCCGAGTACCGCGCGATCGTCGGCAGCCGCGGCGGCGAGCACGTGCTGCGGCGGGTCGAGCAGTTTCTGGCCGAGCGCTTGGCCGAGCGCCTGGCGCGGATTGTGCCCGGCGAAGCGGCCGACGCGCGGCTGCGCAGCATTGCGACGCTTCACTGTGCCTCGACGCTGTTTGAGCTGCTGGCGTGGTGGTTTGAGCAGAAGCAGCCCTACAGCCCCGAGCAGATGAGCGCGCTGTACGCCACGCTGGTGCTGCCCGGCCTGTGCGAGCTGCTGAAGATCGAGCGGGCGCCGGCCGAGCGGCTGCTGTGACGCTGCCAGCGCTCTGCCGAATGCTGAGCGCCCCTGATTCTGTATCTGTGTGCGTTTTTCCGCGCAGAGCGCGGAAAAACGCACACGCAACGATGGCTGAGTACCATGCTGCCGCAGGCTGAGCGCGCCAACTGCGTAATTCCTAATAAATCCGGTTATTCGCTTGATTATAGTCAGAGTTCGGGAGTGGCTTCGCCATCCCCGACTTTCTTTTTGTACAACGGTGTCCCTGGAACCGAACGGCGAACGGCACTTATAAGCGAACAGCGAAGATGTTTATAGCCTCATGCGCTAGCCCGGCCACAGCCTATTGACAATATACTAGCTGTGCTTATAATACAAAATATATTGTTCTAATTTATTTTGATATAATATGAATGCAGATACACCGCTCACCTCAAACCATCTGTTTAAGCTTCTGGCACATGATCTGCGCTGGCAGATAATCAGGCGCCTTGCGCTTAGTGACTGTCGCGTAAGCGACCTGACAATCGAACTACAACAGTCAGCCAACCTAATCTCTTACCACGTGGGCCTGCTACGTGCTGCGGGGTTACTGAACGAGCGGCGCAGTGATGCTGATGGGCGCGACAGCTACTACCAGCTCGATCTTGACTGCTTGGGTACGAACTATCGGGCGGTCGGGTTGGGTTTGCACCCCGCGCTGCTCGGAGCGCCAGCCGAAGCGCTCGCAGTGGCTACCGAGCCTTGTCGACCACGAGTATTATTCTTATGCACACACAATAGCGCACGATCGCAGATGGCAGAGGCGATCATGCGAGCACGCAGCCACGGAGCAATTGAGGTGCGTAGCGCTGGCAGCGAGCCTACAGCTATTCATCCGGCGGCTGTTCGCGTGCTGGAACGGGTTGGTATTGATGTTGGCGATCAGCGCACGAAAGATATCGCCGAGTTTGTAGGCCAGCATTTCGATTATGCGATTACAGTATGTGATCGTGTGCGTGAGGTGTGCCCGGCTTTTACCGCTGCGGCAGTGCAGGCGCACTGGAGCATTGCCGACCCGGCCGCCACCACGGGCTCGCCGTTGGAGCAAGACCAGGCCTTTGAGCAAACCTTGCGTCAGCTAGATGTACGTATCGGGCACTTATTATTACTTTTGAAAGGATCGAAAGAGTGAAACAGCGCGTCCTGATCTTGTGTACCGCCAACTCGGCGCGCTCGCAGATGGCCGAGGGGCTGCTGCGCGCGCTGGCCGGCGACCGCTACGAGGTGCTCAGCGCCGGCACGCGCGCCACCCAGGTCAACCCGCTGGCGATCGCGGCCATGCGCCAGCGCGGCATCGACATCGGCGGGCATCGCTCGAAGGCGCTCGACGAGTACCTGACGCAGCCCTTCGACTATGTGATCACCGTCTGCGACAGCGCCGCCGAGACATGCCCGCTGTTCCCCGGCCCGGCGCGGCGCATTCACTGGAGCTTCCCCGACCCGGCCGCCGCCGAGGGCGCCGAGGCCGAGCGGCTCGCGACGTTTGTTGTGGTGCGCGATGCGATCGAGGCGCGCCTGCGCGCGTGGCTCGCCGAGGGTGAGTAGTAGCAGATCTGTAGTAGCAGATCTGCGGGCTTCGTGCCGCCGGAATTTCTTTATCTGCTGCGGCAAAAGCCACACGCGGGCAAACAGCGCCGCGGCAAATAGCCCAAATGGGTGCCTTGACAAACCCGATCGCCCCCGTATGATTGAACGAAATGCGTTCGCCGCCCGCCGGACGCAGCCGTTGCACTTGTGCGCTCACAATTCAATCGACGAGGTGCGATCGTGCCATCATTCCGTGCGCTCCCAACCGCGCGCCCGCTCTCACGGCTGCTCGTATTTGCCTTGCTGGCCATCGGGCTGGCCAGCGCGGCCGCCGCGCCGCGCGCCAGCGCCGCCGGGCCTGCCACCACCTACCCGATCCTGTTCGTCACCCAGGTGCCGATCCGCGCCGACTTCACCACCATCGGCGCGGTGTTCGGCAACCACCACGCCGACATGCAGTCGGTCGCGCGCGGCGGCGACCTCTGGATCCGCTACGCTGACGGCTCGCTGAAGAACCTGACGGCCGCCGCCGGCTATGGCAGCGCCGGCATGCAGGGTGCTGGCGCGATCGCCGTGCGCGACCCAGCGGTGTACTGGGATGGCAGCAAGGCGATATTCAGCATGGTGGTGGGCGCGCCAACCCAGCAGTACCAGGTCGCAACCTTCTACTGGCAGCTCTACGAGATCAGCGGGCTCGGGCCGAGCGACACGCCAGTGATCACAAAGGTGCCGCGACAGCCGGCCGGCTTCAACAACATCAGCCCGATCTACGGCACCGACGACCGGATTATCTTCACTTCGGACAGGCCGCGCGACGGCTCGGCGCACCTGTACCCGCAGCTCGACGAGTACGAGCTGGCGCCGACGAACTCGGGGCTGTGGAGCCTCGACCCGGCCAGCGGCGATCTGCGGCTGCTGAACCACGCGCCCTCGGGCGATTTCACCCCGCTGATCGACAGCTTCGGGCGGGTGGTGTTTACCCAGTGGGATCACCTGCAGCGCGACCAGCAGGCCGACGCCGACGCCATGGGCAGCGGCAGCTACGGCACCTTCAACTACGCCGACGAGTCGGCTGGCGCGGCGCGCCTGAACAGCCGCGCCGAGGTGTTCCCCGAGCCGCGCAGCACGCGCACCGACCTGCTGGCCGGCACGAACCTGGCCGGGCATAGCTTCAACCAGTTCTTCCCCTGGCAGATCAACGAGGACGGCAGCGAGTCCGAGGTGCTGAACCACCTTGGCCGGCACGAGCTGCACGGCTACATCGCGCGCAGCCTCACCGACGACGCGAACCTGGTCGAGTACTACGGCCAGTATAATCGCTTCAACCCAAACCGGCTCGAGAACGCCCTGCAGCTCGCCGAAGACCCGCAGCACCCCGGCCGCTTCTACGCGATCGACGCGCCCGAGTTTGGCACGCACGCCTCGGGGCAGGTTGTGAGCTTCGACGCGCCGCCGACCACCGACGCCGACCATATTGCCGTGACATACGTGACGCACCGCGACACCGCCAGCACCACCGCGACGCCGAACCACTCGGGGCACTACCGCGACCCGCTGGTGCTGAGCGACGGCACGCTGGTGGCCGCGCACACCGCCTACACCGGCGAAGAGCTGAAGGGCGGCGGCCCGCACGCCTCGGCCTACGACTTCCGGCTGAAGACGCTGGTGAAAAATGGCGACTACTGGGTGGCCGGCCAGGCGCTCACCGACGGCATCGCCAAGAGCATCAGCTACTGGGACCCCGACACGCTGGTGCAGTTCTCGGGCAACCTGTGGGAGCTGAGCCCGGTGGAGGTGCGGCCGGTGGCGCGGCCGCAGCGCCTGGCCGCCCAGCTGCCGCCGCCCGAGCAGGCGATCTTCCAGCAGGTTGGGGTCGACCCGGCGGCGCTGCGCGATTTCCTGGCCCAGCGCGGCCTGGCGCTGGTGGTGAGCCGCAATGTCACCGTGCGCGACGACCTCGACAAGCAGCAGCCATTTAACCTGCGTGTGGCCGGCGGCGGCACCCAGACGACTGGCGCGCCCGGCAAGATCTACGACGTAGCCTACGCGCAGTTCTTCCAGGCCGACCAGCTGCGCGGCTGGACGGGCTGCTGCAGCAGCACGCCGAACCCCGGCCGGCGCGTGCTGGCGCAGCCAATGCACGACTCGACTGCGCGGATGCTGAACGGGCTCTCGAAAGGCCCGGCCGGCAGCGTGTCGGTGGCGGCCGACGGCTCGCTGGCGGCGTTTGTGCCGGCGCGCCGCGCGATGACCTGGCAGCTTACCGACGCCGCCGGCACCGGCGTGGTGCGCGAGCGCTACTGGCTGACGTTCCAGCCCGGCGAGGTGCGCGTGTGCGCCAACTGCCACGGCCTGAGCCAGTTCGACCAGGCCGGCCACACCACGCCAACCAACTCGCCCGAGGCGCTACGCCAGCTGCTGAAATCGTGGAAGCTGCTGCTGGCGCCGGCCAACCAGCTGTATCTGCCGCTGTCGCGGCAGTAATATCAACTCCGTTTGATCTCTTTCTTTTAGGACTTATACCAACTCCGTTTGATTACTTGTGTTTTCTTGTGCGGCGCCCGGCTTTGCC
>CALLYN010000033.1 GCA_937858455.1 uncultured Kouleothrix sp. | reverse complement strand
CGCGCTCTGGCTCGGGCTGCATCTGGCGCTGCGGCGGCGCGTGCTGCGACTCGGCCGCACGATGCTGCTGGCGGTCGCGCTCGCGGCGATCGGCGCCACCGGCTGCGCGCTCGCGCTGATCAACGGCATTTCTGCGAGGTAGCTTCGGCACTTCGCTTGCCATATACATTGCTGCTTGCAACCAAATCAATAGCACACGGAGGATCGCTATGCGTACAATCGTACTATCGCGCACCCTGGTGTGGATCGGCATCGCGCTGATCCTCGCCACTGGCCTCATTCACCTGGTCGAGGCGCCCGAGAACTACGAGGAGGCTGCGTACAAGGGCGTGCTGTTCTTCCTGAACGCCGCCGGCGCGCTGATCGCCGCGGCGGGTATCTTCCGCCGCCAGCGCAGCTGGGGCTGGTCGCTCGGCGCGCTGATCGCGCTCGGCTCGATCGTCGGCTATGCCATCAGCCGCACGATTGGCCTGCCCGGCCTCGAGGTCGACGACGAGTGGCTCGAACCGATGGGCGTGGCCTCGCTGCTGGCCGAGGGCCTGTACCTAGCGCTGTACGCCTATGTGCTGGCCCAGCCGATCACCGTGATGCCGCGCGCGCTCGAGCGCGCCGGCGCGCAGGGCCGCTAGCCGATACAAGCCTGGCCCTGCGGTGCGGGCGTGGGGGCGGCTGTACCGCCCCACGCCCGCAAGAAAACCCTATATCCCAAACGATTGGAAAGTGCTATAATACACCCTATTCGCGCGCTGGCCGCATCTTGGTGCGCGCGGGCAACGTTATATTCATATGTAGTAGAGGCCATGGCGGCCAGCCGTGAACAAGGGTCGATGTGCTGGTCGGGCAGATGCCCGCTGCAATCGGCGCTTTTTGATTCATTGGTATCTTTTCGCATCCGTGGAGTCAGGAAATGAGTGTGATCGAAGCCCAACCCGCCACGCGGCCAGCGAGCGTCGATGCGCGCGGGCCAATCGTCAACGACTTTGCGATCGTTGCGGCCACAGTCAACGGTTCAGGAAGCCAGACCGCCAACAACACGCTGATCCGAGCTATCTTCAAGATGGGCGTGCCGGTGAGCGGCAAGAACCTGTTCCCCTCGAACATCGCCGGCCTGCCTACCTGGTACACCATTCGCGTTAGCAAGCAGGGCTATATCGCCCGCCGCGAGGGCACCGAGATCGTGGTGGCGTTTAATGCCAAAACCGCCGACGACGACCTCGCGGCGCTGCCGCCCGGCGGCGTGTGCGTGCACCCCGACGATATTAAGTTCGCCAATCCGCGCGCCGATGTCACCAGCTACGCCGTTCCGCTCAAAGAGCTGCTGAAACAGGTCAACCCGCCGTCCAAGCTCAAAGATTACGTCGCCAACATGGCCTACGTCGGCGTGCTGGTCGAGCTGCTGAGCATCGACATGGACGAGATCGTCGCCGCGCTCAACTACCACTTCCACGGCAAGGCGTCGGCCATAAACCTGAACCTGACGATGGTCGAGGCTGCGCGCGCCTGGGCCCGCGAGCACCTGGTGAAATCCGACCCGTACCGCGTCGAGCGCATGAACTTGACCGCCGGCCAGATCTTGATCGATGGCAACTCGGCCGCCGGCCTCGGCGCGCTGATGGGCGGCGTTACAGTGGTGGCCTGGTACCCGATCACCCCCTCCACCAGCCTGATCGACGCGGTGAATGAGTATGCGCCGCAGCTGCGCCGCGACCCGGACACCGGCAAGCCGACCTACGCGATCGTGCAGGCCGAGGACGAGCTGGCCGCGATCGGCATGGTCGTGGGCGCCGGCTGGGCAGGCGCGCGCTCCATGACTGCCACATCAGGCCCGGGCATCTCGCTGATGACCGAGTTCGCCGGTATCGCCTACTTCGCCGAGGTGCCCGCCGTGATCTGGGACGTGCAGCGCATGGGCCCGAGCACTGGCCTGCCTACGCGCGTCTCACAGGGCGATGTGCTCACCGCCTACACGCTTGGCCACGGCGATACCCGCCACGTCTGCCTGCTGCCCGGCACCATGCGCGAGTGCTTTGAGTTTGGCTACACCGCCTTCGACCTTGCCGAGCGCCTGCAGACGCCGGTGTTCGTGCTGAGCGACCTCGACCTGGGCATGAATAACTGGATGACCGAGCCGTTTGATTACCCCGCGCAGCCGCTCGACCGCGGCAAGGTGCTGAGCGCCGACGAGCTGAAACAGGTCGAGCGCTGGGGCCGCTACCTCGACATCGACGGCGACGGCATTCCGTACCGCACGCTGCCGGGCAACACCAACGCGCGCGGCGCCTACCTCTCGCGCGGCACCGGCCATAACGAGTTCGGCCAGTACAGCGAAAAGCCCGCCGACTGGCAGAACAACCTCGATCGCCTGTCGCGCAAGCACGACACCGCACGCAAGCTCGTGCCGGCGCCGGTTGTCGACGAAGTCGCGGGCGCGCGCGTCGGCATCATCGCCTACGGCTCCACCGACGCGGCTGTGCAAGAAGGCCGCGACCGGCTGCGCGACGGCGCCGGCATCGCCACCAGCTACATGCGCCTGCGCGCCCTGCCGCTTGGCGACGCGGTGAGCGAGTTCGTGGCCAAGTACGAGCGCGTGTATGTGATCGAGCTGAACCAGGATGGCCAGATGCACCAGCTGGTGCAGCTGCACGCCCCCGAGCAGGCCGGCAGCATTCGCTCGGTGCGGATCTGCAATGGCCTGCCGCTCAGCGCGCGCTTTGTGGCCGAGGCGATCGTCGAGCAGGAACGCCAGTAACTACCCAGCTAGGAGTATAGATATGACTGTCGATACAAAACCCGCGAACGGCCGCCCGGCGAACATCAACCTGATCGGCCTGACCCAGACCGAGTACCGCGGCGGCGACTCGACGCTGTGCCAGGGCTGCGGCCATAACTCCGTCACCAGCCAGATCATCGCAGCGGCTTTTGAGCTGTCGCTGCAGCCCAGCCAGATTATCAAGATGAGCGGCATCGGCTGCTCGAGCAAAACGCCGGCCTACTTCCTCAACCGATCGTACGGCTTCAATACGCTGCACGGGCGCATGCCCTCGGTTACCACCGGCGCGGTGCTGGCCAACCGCAGCA
>CALLYN010000032.1 GCA_937858455.1 uncultured Kouleothrix sp. | reverse complement strand
CGGCGCCGCCCTCAAGGTACTTCTCGATCAGGTCGTCGTTGGTCGCGGCGATCTTATCGATCAGCTTCTCGCGCCACTCCTGCTCGAGGCCCACCATGTCGGCGGGGATCTCGGCCTCGACAAACGAGCCGTCGTGCTTATCGGCGATCATCCAGGCGCGCTGGCGGCGCAGCGAGATAATGCCCTTGAACTCGCGCTGCGAGCCGATCGGGATCTGCATGGGGATGACCGCGTCGTCGAGCAGCTGCTGGGCCTGCTCGACCGTGCGGAAAAAGTTCGCGTTCTCGCGGTCGAGCTTGTTGATAAACAGAATGCGCGGCACGTTGGCGGCCTTGGCGGCCTCCCAGGTCATCTCGGTGCCGACCTCCACGCCGCCGGCGGCGTCGAGCACAATTACCGCACCGTCGATCACGCGCATGGCCGAGGCAACCTCGCCGGCGAAATCGGCATAGCCCGGCACATCGATCAGATTGATCTTATCGTCTTTCCACTCGACCGGGGCGACGCTCAGGTTGATCGACATGCGGCGCTTCTGCTCGTCCGGGTCGTAGTCGCTGACGCTATTGCCGTCTTCGACGCGGCCCGCGCGGGAGATGGCCTTGGCGGTGAGCAACAGCGCCTCGGTGAGCGTGGTCTTCCCGCTGCCGCCGTGGCCGAAGAGTCCAATATTATGGATCTTCTCGGGTCCGTAGGATCGCATCAGGTCCTCCTTGACAGAGCGAAGGTGACAATGGCGCGGAGCAAGCGTGTGCAAGCGGAAAAGTCGGGCGGCTCGATTGCGCGCACAGGCAGGCGCCATGCGGCGATGAGCGCAGGTTGAGGTGTGCGGCTGGCGTCCTCCGTCTACAACGTCAGGTCGTGCTCGATCCGCTCCCTGTGGGGTTAAGTCAGTATTATAAACATTTTCGGGGTGCGGTCAACCGCGCGGCCACAGCCCGAGCGCGCGCGCTGGTGGCGGTTTCGCTATACCGCAGGGCAGTTTCACAACCAGGAACTTGACGCCGATCGGCAGCGCGGTACAATATGCGGCTGGCACGCTCATTGCTCAGTGAAACGAGAGGAACGATGAAACAACAAAACAGCGACATGCTCTTTCTTGCCGGGCTCTTTGCCGGCGCGGTGGTGGGCGCCGCCGCCGCTGCGCTGCTGGCGCCGCGCAGCGGCGCCGAGACGCGCGAGCAAGTGGCCGAGCGCGGGATCGAGCTGAAGAACCGCGCCGAGGATGCCGTCCAGCGCGCGCAGCAGGTCGCCACCGACGCGGTGGCCAAGGTGCAGGTCGCCGCGAAAGATCTGATCGCCCAGCCGCCGGCCGGCGAGCCGCTGAACGACGGCGGAGGGATCTGATGCGACTGCGCTGGTTTGCAATTGGCGCGCTGCTGGGGCTGCTGCTGGCGCCGGCCAGCGGCCGCGACACCTGGCGCCGCCTGCGCGACGGGCTGGCCCGCGCGATCGATGCGGGGCTGCGGATCGGCACGTAGCCTACGAGCACGGCGAATATGGCACTCTAACGCGGTTCTAATACCGCCGGCGCGGCCCGATGCTATAATGGAACCGCCACACTGTGTGGCACGGGCTCGCTGAGGAGAAGCTGCTATGCCATTCCTGTTCAACTTCCAATATATGATCTTTATGCTGCCGGCGATCGCGCTGGCGCTGTTCGCGCAGTGGAAAGTCTCGTCGACATACAAGAAGTACTCGCAGGTGCGCAACCTGCAGGGCCTCACCGGCGCCGACGTGGCGCGCACGCTCATGCGCAACGAGGGCCTGGAGTATGTGCAGGTCGAGATGATCCCGGGCGACCTGACCGACCACTACGACCCGCGCGGCAAGGTGATGCGCCTGTCGGCCGGCTCGGCCCAGACGCCCTCGGTGGCCGCGATGGCGGTGGTGGCGCACGAGCTTGGCCACGCGCTGCAAGACAAGCAGGGCTATTTCTGGCTGCAGCTGCGCTCGGGGATCGTCGGGGCGGCGAACATTGGCTCGAGCTTCGGCACTATTCTGGTATTTATCGGCCTGATGCTCGGCGCTGCCGCAGGGCGCGGCGGCACGATCGGCTTTACGATCGCGCTGGCCGGCCTGGTGCTGATGAGCGCGGCGGTGGTGTTCTCGCTGGTGACGCTGCCGGTCGAGCTGAACGCGAGCGCGCGGGCGCGCGAGATGCTGATGCGCGCCGGCCTGGTGACGACCACTGAGGCTGACGGCGTGCGCGCGATGCTGAACGCCGCAGCGCTCACGTATATCGCCGGCGCGGCGCAGGCGGTGATGCAGCTGCTGTACTTCGCCAGCCTGATCCTGGGCGGCCGGCGGCGCTGATCGGCCGGGATCGCGCGCGGAACCATCGCACACAGATGCAAAGAAAGGTGCGCTCGCCTTTGGCAGAGCGCACCAGCTGCGTAAGCCCTCGTCCTACCGCTGAAGGAAGATCGAGAGAGGATCGCATGAACGACGACACCAAGCGACGGATTGTGTATGGCATTCTCAGCCTGGTGCTGAGCGCGCTGGCGACGCGCCTGGCGCTGTACCTCACCAACAAGCTGCTCGGCGAGCCCGAGGAAAGCGCGCTGGCCTAGCTCGCGGCTACCTTCTGCTCGGCCGGCAGGCCAGCCACGCGCGCCTGCAGGCGCTCGCGGTAGATGCCCCAGTACTCGCTGGGCAGCAGCTCGCCGATCCGCAGCATCACCTCGTCGGTCAGCTCGGCCATGCGATCCATGGGGATCTTGGCGTTGGGCTGGAGGCCCACGTAGTACGGCGGGCCGATCTTCAGCCGAATAGGCGCGCGCCGCGCCGCGCCGGCCAGGCCACGCTCGGTGCCCCACACCGCAACCGGCACAATCGGAACCTCCGTGCGCACCGCCAAGCGCACCGCGCCGCCGCGCCCCTCGATCAGCCCGCCGTCGCGGCTGCGGTGGCCCTCCGGAAACACGATCAGCACGGCGCCGCGCTTCAGCGCATCTTCGGCCGCGTCCATGGCGGCCATGTCGCGCTTGCCGCGCTTGATCGGGATCACCTGCATCTGCCTCAGCCACCACGTTACCACGGGGTTGAGGAACATCTCGATCTTGGCGATCCACCACGGCCGGTGCGAGAGCGGCAGCGACGCGCCCAGAATGTGGATATCGGTCCAGTGAATATGATTCACCACGACGATCATGCCCTGCCCACGCGGCGGCAGATTCTCGACCCCCTCAACCTTCCAGTTCCACCACACCCGCCGAACGATGTTTAACGGTAGCCAGATGCAAAAGTACATAAACGCGCCGAGCATTGGTTCCCCTCCAGAACAGACACGCAGCCAGTATCATCCGCCCACTCCGAGCCGCAGGCTGTACACAAGGTGCCCGCCCAGCCAGCCGTCGAGCGCCACCAGCGCCAGCCCCAGCCCCAGCCGTACCAGGTAGCCCCGCCGCGCCTGCGTGTCGTCGAGCACGCCGGGGTTGCGGCGGCGCTGCTGCCAGGCTTGCCAGTAGACGACGAGTATCAGCACGCCCACCAGCGCGTGCGCGTTGATCCAGCCGAGGGCATCGCCGCGCGGGTTTGCGGCCGCCAGCAGCTGCCGCCCGGCGTCGAGCGTGCCGGCGGCGATCGCCAGCAGCGTGCCGAGCCAGCCAAGCCACAGGCAGTGAAACGCGGCGACCTCGTAGCCGCGATCGCCGCGCCGCAGGTACAGCGCTGTCAGGATGATATTGCCGACCA
>CALLYN010000031.1 GCA_937858455.1 uncultured Kouleothrix sp. | reverse complement strand
TCGGCGCGCACGATCACCGGGCGGGCCGGGGCGCTTGGCAGGCCGCGCACCTCGGGCGGCGCCGCGAAATCGGCCAGCGCGGCGATCGCCTCCTCGGGCGTAGGCTTGCGCGCGAAGCCGATCGAGAGCAGCGCGGTGTGGCCATCGATCACCGGCACGCGCGTCACCTGGGCGCTGATGCCGATCTGCGCCTCGCGCACGCGGCTCTCGCTCACCTCGCCCAGCAGCTTGAGCGGCTCGGTCTCGATCTTGGCCTCCTCGCCGCCATTGGCAATGTTCGGGACGATATTGTCGAGGATGTCGAGCGAGGCCACGCCGGGGTAGCCCGCGCCCGAGATCGCCTGCAGCGTGGCGGCGTGCACGGTCGCGACGCCGAACGCGTCGTGCAGCGGCTTGAGCGCCATCACGATGCCGATCGTCGAGCAGTTCGGGTTGGTGATCAGGCAGCCCTTCCAGCCGCGCTCAGCGCGCTGGTGATCGAGCAGCGCCAGGTGGCCGGGGTTGACCTCGGGGATGATCAGCGGCACGTCGGGGGTCATTCGGTAGGTCGATGCGTTCGAGCACACCGCCACCCGCTCGGCCCACAGCGGCTCGATCGCCACGGCCGCGTCGGTGGGCAGCGCCGAGAGCGCCAGCGCCACGTCGGCCACCTGCTCGCTGGGCTGTACGATCATGCGCGCAATCTCCGGCGGCGGCGCGTCGTCGAGCACCCAGCGCACCAGCTCGCCGTACGGCCGGCCGACGGTACGATCCGAGCCGGTGAGCGCGGCGATCTCGAACCACGGGTGGTCGGCCAGCAGCTGGATCATGCGCTGGCCTACGGCGCCTGTCGCGCCGAGAATGGCGATTGGGATCTTCTTGGATGGCACTGGATGTTCTCCTTGTGTTGCTGGTGGGCTGGGGCGGCAAAGCCGCCCCAGGCATCGTCTTACGCGGCTCTGGCAGAGCCATGCGAGGGCTGCAGGCCCTTCAAACCTTGCGCGAGCAGGATCTAAAGCCGCCGAACCATCAGAAGCTCATCGTAGAACTGGCCGCCATAGCCGATCGCCTCGGGGTCGACGCCGTACACTGTGAAGCCGTGGCGGATGTAGCAGCGGATCGCCGGCGTATTGCCGGTGGCGACTGCGAGCTTGGCTTGGCGCAGCCCGAGCTGGCGCGCCCACGCCAGGCAGCTCGCGAGCAGCGCGTCGGCGATGCCCAGCCCGCGCCACTCGGCCGCGACATACACGCCAACGATCAGGCCGGTGTGGCGATCCTTCGGGTCGTCAACGTCGCAGACAAGCGTGGTCATGCCCAGCAGCGCGCCGCCTGCCTCGGCGAGATACGTAATGCCGTGCGCGCCGCCGGCGCCCTGGCGCATGCGCTCGCGCCAGTGCTCGGGCGGCTTGGCCGCGCTCTGCGCGTAGTCGGCGCCGAAAGCCTCGGGGTGGTCGCGCAGCCCGCGCAGCCGCAGCTCGCGGTAGCTCTCGGCGTCGCCCTCGCGCGACGGGCGGATGGCAACTTCGCCGCGCGGTGTTGTGAGTGTATGCTGTCTCATCATATGGCTCGATAGAATGCCGGCTCAAGCCTGCGCGCGGCCTCGGCCAGCGCTGGCAAGAGGACATCGCGCACGCCAGGGGCACGCTCGAAGTAGGCCGGGTCGGGGTGGTAGCGCGGCACGCGGCTGCCAAGCAGCAGCTGCGAGTAGGTGCTGTGCAGAAACAGCTTGGTGTTATGCAGCGCGCTCGCCGCCTCGGGCGAAAAATCGCCCGCGCTCCAGAATGTGCTAGCAGGCGCTACAAGCCGCTCGATCCACTCGTTGAGTGCCTCCATGTCGAGCAGGTTGCGCCGCAAGATCGACAGCACCGCGCCGGCCAGGCGCTGATCTTCGCCATAGAGGTAGATGCTCGCCACCCGCGCGCCAACTTTATCCGCAATTGCGCCCAGCATGCGCGCGAGGTCGGCCGCCCCAACGAAGCGGCTGCGCGAAAGCACCCACAGCGTATCGGCTGTGTGCGCGGCCGTGTGCGCCCAGCCGCTTGCCCCGGTGTAGCCGCGCAGGTCGCGCTCGGCGGCGAGGTAGCTTAGCGCGCGGTCGAGCCACTCGCGCAGCTCGGCCTCGGCCAAAAATGGGTGCAGATTATCGCGTTCGAGTATTTCGTTGGCCACCAGCAGCGAGAAGCTGCGCAGAAACACTCTGTCGTCGCCCTGCTCGCCCAGGCCCACCTGCAGGTTCGCCGCCAGCTGGCCGAGCAGTGCGCGCAGCTCCGCAGGCGTGTAGCGTCCGCCGCCGATCCAGCTGTCGAGCAGCGGGTAGGCCAGCTCGTCGCGCAGCCACGGGTCGGGCGAGCCCAGGTAGCCAAGCAGCTCCTCGGTCAGGTCGGCCAACGCGTGGCCAGGCGGCAGCGCGGCGTCGCTAGCAAGTACGGCTTGCCAGAATGCGCGATCCATCGTGGTCTCCTTTGCAGGTGAGACGTGCCGCAGCGCCTAGGTGCGTCGCGCCGCAGCGCGTCTCTACGGTTGGGGAAGGTGGCGAGCGTTTGGCGCCCGCATCACCTTCCCCAATATTTCCCTCCCCTGCCAGAGAGGGGCCAGGGGTGGGGCTCCTCCAGGCCGCGCCCAGCGCGATCAGGCAGCCCGCAGGTCGACAATATGCTCGAACAGCTTGCCGGTCTCGACCATCGTCACCGGCGCGCCGGTGGCCTCCTCGACCTTGGCGATCAGCTCGAGCACCGGCTGCGTCAGCTCGGCGCGGCTCTTCGCGCCAGTCACCGCCGGGTCGTAGTGGTCGCAGAACGTCAGCGCGATCTCGGTTGGGCCGTTGAGCATCGCCGCGTAGCGCAGCATGTCCCAGGGGATCTCGGCGGCCTTGCGGCGCAGCCGGCCCGTCACCACGCCATACTCGGCGATGCCGCGCTGCTTGATCTCTTCGGCGTCGAGCTCGCCGGGCAGCGGGCCGGCGCCCACGCGCGAGGGCACCGCCTTGACCACCATCACCGCGCCGGCGATATGCCGCCAGCTCAGGCCCACATCGTCGGCGGCGGCCACCACCGTGCAGTTGCCCGAGGTGACGAACGGGTAGTCGGGCGAAAGCGCCAGCGACAGAAACGTGCCCTGCGAGCACTCGACCACCACCGTGTGGTCGCGCGCGGTGTCGTTGGCGATCTGGGCGATGTCGGCCAGGTACGGCTTAAGCTCGGGGATGTCTTTGGCCTGCGGCGCCTGGCGCAGCACAAAATCGGCCTGCGCGGCGCCCGAGCCGCTTTTGGTCGAGCCGACCGTCTCGCTCAGGTGCTGGCTGCCCTTCTCGCGCGCGATGTGCTCCTCGGTGATGATCGGGCAGCGGTAGTCGACCTGCACGCGCGTGTGCAGGCCGTAGCGCTCGACCTCGGCGGCGAATACGCGCGGATCGACGGCCACGCCCGAGCCGATGCCCACGGCGGTGCCGGCGTGCATAAAGCCGAGCGGCAGCTGGCGCGTGCGGATCGAGTTCTCTTCGGTGATATAGACGCTATGGCCGGCGTTGGTGCCGATCCCGGCGCGCAGGCACAGCGGCGCATTCTCGCGGCGCGAGAGATAGGCCGCAACCTTGCCCTTGCCCGAGTCGCCCCACAAGGCGTCGACGACGATGATTGCTCCCATTATTGAGATTTGCTCCTTGTTATTTTGCCACGAAGGCTCGAAGACACCAAGGATCTAGAACCATGTGGTTGT
>CALLYN010000030.1 GCA_937858455.1 uncultured Kouleothrix sp. | reverse complement strand
TGGGCCGACGCGGCGCTGATTGCCGTGGGGCTGGCCGGCGCGCTGCTGGCGGCGCGCGGGGTCGATTGGCTGCGCGGCGCACTGCTGGCCGGGCACACACTGCCGCTGGTGCCGATCAGCGGGCTGTATGAGGTGATGGCGTTTGTGCTCACTTCGTTCAATCGGGCGGTGGCCCTGCGCATGACCCTGCTGCTGGCGCTGCCAACGCTGTTCGGCCTGATCTACGCGGCTTTGGGCGTGCGGGCGATTGGCTTGTCTGCGGCTGAGCCGGGCGGTGAAGCCTGGCCGCGCGACCTGCTGCGGCTGGCGCTGCTGGGCATGGCCGGCAGCTGGCTGGCGTGGTACACCTTGCTGTCGGTGGGCGTGCCGCGCTACCTGTACCCAGCCACATTCTTCGGCAGTGTGTTCGTGGCGGCGCTGCTGCACGACATAACCGGCGGCTTCGACGCACGCGTGGCGCTGGCCCAGGCGGCCGGGGTGCTGCGCGGCCGCTTCAGCCGGCGCGGAATGTCCACCTGGCTGGCGCTGCTGGCGCTGCCGCTGATGGTGATGATCACGCTATTCACGCTGAACCGCTACTACCTGAACAACACCGACCAGTCGGCGCAGCAGGCCGCGGCCTGGCTCAACATCGCAACCCCGCCGGCGGCGCGGATCGAAACGTACGAGAGC
This sequence comes from uncultured Kouleothrix sp., assembly GCA_937858455.1. GTDB lineage: Bacteria > Chloroflexota > Chloroflexia > Chloroflexales > Roseiflexaceae > Kouleothrix. The sequence continues at coordinate 927 of CALLYN010000030.1, read as the reverse complement.
GAGCTGCACTTTCTGCTCGATCGGCCGTACCACTTCCCGCCCGACCAGCTGCACGTCGAGCTGAACCGCCGCAGCCTGCTGCACCAGGACGTGGCGATCGACTACGACGCGCTCGCGGCCGACCCGGACTACCTGGTGGTGGGGCAGTTCGCGCGCGAGAACCGCCTGTACCAGCCGGCGATCGAGCGCGGCGATTTCCGCGCGGTGCAAACATTCGGCGAGTATGTGATCTACCAGCGGGTGCGCTAGCCAATCTACTACTACATCGAGGAGGCGGGTGTGTCGCGGTTTGTTACAGAGCCACAGCTGAGCGCGCGCAGCGGCGCCCGGTTGGCGCGGATCGACCGATCGTGGCTGTGGGCGCTGCAGCTGTATGTGGGCTACCGCGTGCTGCTCAGCATATGGGGCGCGTGGGTGAGCTTGGCCTACCCGAAGCTGCCGGAAGAGCGCAGCATCGGCCTGTGGCCGGTGGGCGCGGGCGGGCTCGGCGCGTGGCTGCAGCGGCTGCTGATCGCGCCGACCGTGCGCTACGATGTCAACTGGTATATGCGCATCGCCGAGCGCGGCTATGGCGAGCCTGGCAGCACCGCGTTTCACCCGCTGTTCCCGCTGCTGATGGCCGCGCTCGGCCGGGTGCTGGCCGCGAACTACGCGCTGGCCGGCTGGCTGATCGCGCAGGTGTGCTGCGTGGTGATGCTGATGCTGCTGTATCGCCTGGTGCTGCTCGACCACGATGAAGGCACGGCGCAGCGGGCAACGCTGTTTCTGCTGGGCAGCCCGCTGGGGTTCTCATTTCTGATACCATACACCGAGTCGCTGCTGCTGATGTGCGTCGTCGGTGCGATCTACGCGGCGCGGCGCGGGCGCTGGCTGCTGGCTGGGCTGGCTGGCGCGGGCGCGGCGCTCACCAAGCAGCCTGGCGCTGCG
>CALLYN010000029.1 GCA_937858455.1 uncultured Kouleothrix sp. | reverse complement strand
GGATCGCGCTCGTCACAGCTGTGCTTCTAACGGCGTTCTGGGATACCCAGGTGATTCTGCCATTCAAGCTGCTCGTTGTGCTGGTCCATGAGATGTGGCACGGCATTTCCGCTATGGCGGCCGGGGCGACCATTGATCGCATCATTCTGCATCCGGGGGAGGCCGGCGAAACTCTGGTAAGAAACCTGAAGGGGACGTGGGGGGTGATCTTCAGTGTGTCGGCTGGATATGTAGGAACTACTACAACAGGTGCACTTCTGTTGCGACGCGGCCTGGTGGAGAGCTTTGAGAGATTGTCCCTTTGTATATTTGCTGGACTGGTCCTTTACATGACGGTCTTGTTCACAGCTCCCGGGAGTCTCGGATTCAATAGTGGTCTGGGCTGGTCCTTAACTTTACTTTTCGCGGCCAGCCTCGGCGACCGCTATGCGCGAAACGGACTCCTCATTGTAGGAACAGTTTTCATCTGGTATAGTGTTTTCGATTTGCTTGATTTCACTCGCGACGCACGCCAAACGGACGCAGGAATCCTGGCCAGGTATCTCAAATCAAAACTCCAACTATCTGCATCCCTTCAGATGCTGAGCATGGTAACGTGCGGGTTGTGGATTCTGGTGATTCTTGGGATCATTTGGGCAGCGCTCGGTTCTATCATCATTATGCCGCCAGCGCCCGCCCCGGCTCCTGCTCCTGTCAAGGAAGAGAAGGTCGAGCCCGCTCCGTTCTGGCAGGTGACCGCCTGGGGCCCGAAGCTCCCCGAGCACATCACCACCGTCGGACCCGACGGCCTCTCGCTCTACCTCGGCTCGCGCTTCCTCGGTGCGATGAAGGTCGAGGAGAAGGAGGTCACGCCGTTCCGTCTCTACGATCTCGCCGCCGACGCCGAGCGCCTCTCCGTCGCGTGCGAGAACGAGACCGAGTGCTGGGTGACGATGGGCCAGGCGCGGGCGTGGCACTACGACGGCACGATCTTCGACATGGCCGACATCGATCCCGAGCCGGGCAGCAAGGTGCTCGCGGTGATCGAGCCGCCGAACGGCAACCCGCTCGCCCTGCACCGCGGCAAGGAGGACAACGCGCTGCGCGTCTCGCAGGTGGTGGGCGGCCGATGGACGCCGATCATCTTCCGCGATCTCCAGGTGCCGAGCGGCATCCCCGACATCACCTACGCCGTCTTCGACCTGCGGAAGCGCCTCTGGCTCGGCCTCCGCTACGTCGACAACGTCGGCGACAAGATCGACTACGGCGCCGTCGAGGTGGACCTCAACAAGAACACCGCCATCTATCACCGCCAGGTCGGCGTGATGGGTAAGAAGGACGACTCCATGGGGTCGCCGCTGCCGAACGACATGGAGGCCGCCTACTTCCGCAGCCCGACGGAGTCGTGGTTCGGCACGCGCTCCGGCGCCGCCCGCGTCCTCGACGGCAACCTCAAGCTCTTCACCGAGAACGACGGCCTCGAGTCCGAGATCGTGCACGACCTCGTCGAGGGGCCGGACACGCGCATCTGGGTGGCCACCACGCACGGCGTGGGCACCTACGACGGCAAGAAGTGGGCGTTCCCGCCCGAGGGCGACGCGCTCAAGCTGAAGGTCTCCTCGCTCGCCCGCGACCGCTTCGGCTGGACCTACGTGGGCAGCACCACCGGCCTGCTCCTCGCCGGCCCCGGCGACCCCGACAAGAACGAGCGCTACACGCTGCAGAAGATCAACGGCCTCATCGACGACCACATCGTCGACCTCGCCCTCGACCGCTTCGGCCGCGTCTGGGTGCTCGCCGAGAAGGGCCTCAGCATCGTCGAACGGTAGGCCCGTCCCTCCGTCACCCTCGACTTCACGAGAAGTACCCGGATGCCCTCTCCCAACAGGAGAGGGCATTTTCATTTGTCTTCGTATTTCTGAGGGTGAGGGACGAGAAGAGGGAAGAGAGAGAAGGAGAGGAGAACGGCGCGCGCGCCGAGCTCTCACTCCCCGCCGTACGTGAACCTCAGCTCGTAGTCGCAGATGTGGAAGACGTCGCCTTCGTCGATGCGCTTGTTGTCGATGCGCATGCCCTTGTAGTCGATTCCGTTCGTCGAGCCGAGGTCCTTGATGTAGTAGCTGCCGTTGCGGCGAATGATGGCGGCGTGCTTGCGCGAGATGTTGCCGTCCTTGATGGGGAGGTCGCTCGTCTTGCTGCCGCGCCCGATGATGAACTGGTCCTTCTCGATCGGGATCTTCTCGTTGTTGAAGAGGAGGAAGAGGACCTGGCCGGCGGGCTCGGCGGGGCGGGCCAGCAGCACCACCGTGTTTGGCCGGAACGCGCCAAAGATCACCTGGCAGAGCGCGGCTGTGTCGGGCGCGGCGGGCTCGCCCACCAGCGCGATCTCGTGGGGCGTGCTCAGCGCGAACTCGGCGGCGGCGAGGTAGCGCCCGAAGCCGGTGGGGTAGCGCGCCAGGAACGGCGCCAGGTTCGCCAGGATCGTCTCGGCGCGCTGGCGGTACAGCGGCTGGTCGAAGATAATCGCCAGCCGCAGCAGCACGTCGGCGGCGGCCGAGTTGCCGGCCGGCGTAGCGTTGTCGCCGGTGTCGCGCGGGCGCACCACCAGCGCCTCGTGGTCGGCGGCGGTGTCGTAGAAGCCGGCGATCGAGTCATCCCAGAAGCGCGCCAGCATGGTCTCGGCCAGGGCGCGGCACTCGCCGAGCCAGCGCGGCTCGAAAGTAGCCTCGTACAGCGCCAGCAGGCCATCGGCCAGCAGGGCGTGGTCTTCCAGAAAGCCGGGCACGTGGCCTGCGCTGCCATCCTTCCAGGCGCGCAAGAGCTGGCCATTGGCGTCGCGCAGCGCGCGCAGCACGAACTCGCCATTCTGCTCGGCAATGGTGCGGTAGTCGTCGCGGCCGAACGCGCGCGCCGCCAGCGCGAACGCGCGCAGCGCCATGCCATTCCAGGCCGTCAGCACCTTGTCGTCGAGGTCGGGCCTGGGGCGGCGCGCGCGGGCCTCGAGCAGCTTGCCGCTGGCGCGGGCGATCAGCGCCTCGACGCGCTCGGGCGGCATGCCGGTCACGCGCGCGACATCGGCGGGGCGGCGCTGCACGTGCAGGATGTTCTTGCCCTCGAAGTTGCCGCGCGCCGTCACGCCGAACACCTGGCCGAACAGCAGCGCGTCGGCGCCCAGCACCTCGCGCAGCTCGTCGGGCGTCCACACGAAAAACGCGCCCTCTTCCTTGTGGCCCAGCTCGGGCACAAGCGAGTCGGCGTCCTGCGTCGAGTAGAAGCCGCCGTCGGGGTGTCGCAGCTCGCGCGCGATGTAGTCGAGCGTTGCTTCGGCGATGCGGCGGTAGAACGGCTCGCCGGTGGCCTGGAACATCTCGGTGTACACGCGCGCCAGCAGCGCGTTGTCGTAGAGCATCTTCTCGAAGTGCGGCACCAGCCACTGCTCGTCGACGCTGTAGCGGTGGAAGCCGCCGCCGAGCTGGTCGTACATGCCGCCCTCGGCCATGGCGCGGAGCGTTGTGTGCAGCATCTCCCAGGCGAGCTGCGCGCCGGTGCGCCTGGCGTAGCGCAGCAGGAACTCCAGGGTGGTGGGCTGGGGGAACTTGGGCGCGCGCCCAAAGCCGCCGTAGGTTTGGTCGAACTGGCCGTGCAGCGTCGCGTAGGCGTCGTCGAGCAGCTCGGGGCTGAGCTGGCCGTCGGCCAGGCGGCTGGCGCTGGCCTGGCGCATATGCTCAAGCAGCTCGGTTCCGGCGCGCAGCAGCTCGTCGCGGCGGTTGGCGTAGGCGTCGGCGATGCCCAGCAGCACCTGCGAGAACGAGGGCATGCGCTGGCGCGGCTCGGGCGGGAAGTAGGTGCCGCCATAGAACGGCACGCCCTCGGGCGTGAGAAACACCGTCATCGGCCAGCCGCCGCCGCCGGTCATGGCCTGCACCGCGGTCATGTAGATATTGTCGATATCCGGGCGCTCCTCGCGGTCGACCTTCACGCTCACAAAGTGCTCGTTCATGATCCGGGCGGTCGCCTCGTCCTCGAATGACTCGCGCTCCATGACATGGCACCAATGGCAGGCCGCGTAGCCGACGCTGAGCAAGATCGGCTTGTCTTCGGCGCGGGCTTTTGCCAGCGCTTCCTCGCCCCAAGGGTACCAATCGACCGGGTTGTGCGCGTGCTGAACCAAGTATGGGCTGGTGGCATCGATTAGGCGGTTGGTGTATTTATGACTCTGCCCCGGCGATGTTTCAGTTGTCATGATCATCTCTCCCTGTCCACTCTATGAAATCGTTGCGCTGAGCAGTTGGCGCCCTCGGCCTTCGGCAGAGCGGTACTATGCTCCGTATCGTGTCCATTTTCCGCGCGGAGCGCGGAAAATGGACACAGAAGATGA
>CALLYN010000028.1 GCA_937858455.1 uncultured Kouleothrix sp. | reverse complement strand
CCGAGGGCCGACCGCTCGAGAGCGAGCGCTGGGGCGGCGTGGTCGATACCGTAGGCGGGGCCACGCTGGCGGCGGCGCTGCGCGCCACGGCCTATGGCGGCAGCGTGGCTGCCTGCGGCAATGCCGGGGGCGCCGATCTGAATACCACGGTGTTCCCGTTTATTCTGCGCGGCGTCAATCTGCTCGGCATCGAGTCGGTTATGTTCCCCGCCGAGCGCCGGCCGGCCGCGTGGGCGCGGCTCGCCCGCGACCTCCCGGCCGATCTGCTTGAGCGTATGATCCACGATGCCACGCTGCGCGACGTGCCGGCGCTCGCCGCGGCTATTCTCGACGGCCAGGTGCGCGGCCGGGTGGTGGTGAACGTCGGCACCTGAGACCAAGCGGCGAAGCCACGTAGTGCAACATAATCTTAGGGCAAACGCTTGGCGCCCTCAGCCTTCGCCAGAGCGGTACTTTTTCATGTAATGGTGCTGAGAAGGTGGCGCTTTGCGCCACCTTCTCAGCACAAAAGAAAGCGAAGTACCATGCTGCCGCAGGCAGAAGGAGCCAATATCGCAGGTGACCGCGTTTGTCCTGTAATACCAAATTCGCTTGATTACTTACACTTTGGTGGGGGTTTGGGGGCGGCGAAGCCGCCCCCAAATTTCTTATTGTGTTGCACTACGTGGCGAAGCCACGTAGTGCAACACACTCTATAAGTGATCAAACGGAGTTGGTATAAGTGAAAAAAAGAAAGGCATCAAACGGAGTTGCTATGATGTGCCGGCAGCCGCAGCCAGGTGGTATACTGTAGCGCGGTACCGCGACACAGTATGAAGGAATGTCTCATGAGCGAGCAGGAGCTGCCGCGCATCGCGATGGTGATAGTTGCCCACCCCGACGATGCCGAGTTTGGCTGCGCCGGGTCGGTGGCGGCGTGGGCGCGCGAGGGCTGGGAGATCTACTTTGTGATCTGCACCGACGCATCGGGCGGCGGCGCCGACGAGGCCACCGATGTCGGGCCGGCCGCGCGCAAGCAGATCACCGATACGCGCAAGGCCGAGCAGCGCGAGGCCGCTCGTATTCTGGGTGTCAAAGACGTGATTTTTCTCGACCGGCCCGATGGCTTGCTGCAGCCAACCATCGACTTGCGGCGCGATCTGGTGCGCCTGATGCGCCGCTACCGGCCGACCCGCGTGCTCTGCCAGTCGCCCGAGCGTACCTGGAAGCCAGCCTACCCGATCGGCCGCCATCACCCCGACCATCTGGCCGCCGGCGAGGCGACGATCGCCGCGCTTTACCCCGCCTGCCAGAACCCCTGGGATTTCCCCGAGCTGCTCGACGAGGGGCTGGCGCCACACAAGGTGCGCGAGCTGTATGTCATGGGCGCGCCCGAGATCAACCACGCCGTCGATATCTCGGCCACGCTCGACGCCAAGATCGCCGCGCTGGCGGCGCATGTTAGCCAGCTTGGCCCGCGCATGCCCGAGCTTGAGCCGCGCCTGCGCGCTTGGGCCGCCGAAACGGGCAAGGCCCACGAGATGGCCGCCGCCGAGGTGTTTCACCGCACCGAGAACGGCTAGCTCGCCGCGCCCGAAGGCCGGCGCGTCCCAGCCAAAAGCCCCGCCGATGCGCGCATCGGCGGGGCTTCGAGTTGCTATGCGAAATCGCGGCCGGGCCTTACGCCTCGTCGCCGTAGATCTCTTTCAACAGGCTGGGCTTCTTGGGCGCAGGCTTGTTCTTCTCTTCGCGGCGGCGCGCGGCGTCGGCCTGCTGGGCCTGGCTGCTCTGCAGCCGCTTCATGAAGCGGTCGACCTGCCCGGCGGTGTCGACGATGCGCTGCTCGCCGGTGTAGAACGGGTGGCAATGCGAGCAGATGTCGACGCGGATGTTCTGCCGGGTCGACTGCGTCGGCCAGTTAGTGCCGCAGGTGGTGCAGACGATCGTGGTGTTGAACACCTTCGGATGAATAGTATCTTTCACGGAAATTCTCCAGGTTGTAAGTTAGGCCGCCGCGCTCTCGGCCGCCGGCGCGCTGTAGACGCTCACCTGCCGCTGCGTGCGCGAGTAGTGCTCGAACGTGACGACGCCCTCGACCATCGCGTAGATCGTGTGGTCGCGGCCGAGGCCGACATTCACGCCAGGCTTGATCTTCGTGCCGCGCTGGCGCACAATAATTTCGCCGGCCTGCACGTGCTGGCCGCCATAGCGCTTCACGCCCAGCATTTTCGGCTTGCTGTCGCGGCCGTTGCGCGAGCTGCCGACACCTTTTTTATGCGCCATTATTGCCTCCGTTATCATACGCGGTGCGCCGCGGGTTTGCTCTCACACCTGGCCGCTAGCCGACGATCTGGCTGATCGATACCGTGGTGTACTGCTGGCGATGGCCCGTCCGCCGGCGGTAGCGCTTCTTGTTCTTGTACTTGAAGACGATGATCTTATCGCCCTTGTCGGTGCCGACAACTTTTGCCAGCACTTTGGCGCCCGCCACAACCGGCGTGCCAACCGTGGGCGTGTCGCCGCCGACCATCAGCACTTCGCCAAGCTCAACCTGGCTGCCAACCTCGGCGTCGAGCAGGGCGATCTGAAGTACTTGGCCTTCTTCGACGCGGTACTGCATCCCGCGATCACGAATAATTGCGTACACGACGCAGCTCCTCAATACTGGCGTGACCGGGGCGCATCGTCCGCCCCCGAAACGTTCTTCACACGAAAAAAGAGTGGACCAGCCACTCTCTGGATGGAGAGCCCTCGCATCAGACTGCGCCTGATTATAGCAAAGCGTGCCGGCTCTGTCAAATTGGTTGGGCGCTACAGCTCGCTCGAGTAGAGCCGCATATCCTGCAGGCGCAGCCGCAGCGCCAGCGCGCCGGCGAGGTTGCGCATGATTCGGTAGCCGATCGCGGTGTCGGCGTCGCACAGCGCCAGCAGCTGCTGCCGCCCGAAGGCCATGAGGCGCGCGCCGTGCGGGCCGGCGCGCAGCTCGGCCGAGCGCACGCCCCCGTCGATCAGCGCCAGCTCGCCGCAAGCCTGGCCGATCTGGAGCGTCGCGATCCGGCGCGGCGTGCTCACAGTATCGCCGATCGAGGCTGGGTCGAGCCATACCTCCACCGCGCCGCCGCCCACGACATACAGCTCGTCGCTGTGCTCGTGCTCGTCGCACACGATCTCGCCGGCAGCAAATGCGCGCATCCGGCCGATCGCCGCCAGGCGCGCCAGCTGGTCGGGCGCGAGCCCATCGGCGATCTCCGAGCCGCCCAACGCCTGGCTGGCAAACTCAACAAACGCCGGATCCTGGCTGATCGCGTCGAGATCGGGCACAAGCGCGTCGTTGTTCGATTGCAGTTCGACACCAGGCATGGCGGCCTCCGGCAGGTGCAAGACGATAGCGAGATCTATGAAAAGTATACCATGCTCGCTATTGGCCCGCCAGCCCTTTCAGCACCATGAGGCCACGCGCAAGCTGAGTGTCGTCGCTGTGCAGCAGCGCCTGGGCGTCGAGGTTGGCGGCGTTGGCCGGCGTCAGCGGCGTGGCCTCGGGTGCTAGCGCCACTAGCTCGTCGGGCGCGATGCCCTTGCCGCGCACCACCTGGCCCTTGGGCGTGAGCCACTGCGTCGTGCCGATGCGCACTTGCGCGCCGTCGTTAAGGTTGTATGTGCGCAGCACCGTGGCGGTGCCGAAAGTCGGCTCGCCAATCAGCCGCGCGCGGCCCGCATCCTTCAGCGCGCCGGCCAGGATCTCGGCCGAGCTGGCGCTGTTGTTGTTCACCAGCACCACCAGCGGCAGGCTGGTGGCCAGGCCGCCGGCGCTGGTTTTGTAGGGCGTCTGCTCGCCCGCGCGGTTCTGCTCGATCAGCACCGTGGTGTCGGCCGGCAGGAACTGGCTGGCCACGCCAACCAGCTCGTTCACGTAGCCGCCGGGGTTGTTGCGCAGATCCAGCAAAATCGCCGTGGCGCCCTGCGCCTGCGCGTCGGTCAGGGCCTGCTTGATCTCGTCGCTCGAGCGGTCGGCGAATTGGGTCAGGCGAATCATCGCGACCTTGTCGGCCAGCATGCGCCAGCTCACGCTGGGCGAAACGATCTCGGCGCGGGTGATGGTGATATCAACCGGCTGAGTTTCGCCGGTATGCTGGATCGTCAGCGTGACACTGGTGCCCTTGGGGCCACGCACGCGGCTGCGCAGCTCGGAGACGGTGATGCCGTGGACTTCCTGGCCGTCGACTTTCAGGATGGTGTCGTTGGGCCGCAGCCCGGCTTTTTCGGCCGGCGAGCCTTCCATCGGCTGCACGATCAGCGGCTGGCCGTCTTTCACATCGATGTATGCGCCAATGCCTTCGAACTTGCCCGAAAGCTCGGCGCGCTCGGATTGGGCCGCCTCGGGCGAAAGATAGCGTGTGTGCCCGCTGTCGCCGAGCGAGTCGAGCATGCCCTCGATCGCGCCGTCGATCATTTTGCTCGGCACTGCGGCGCTTGGGTCGACATACTCGTCGCGCGCGAGGTTCCAGCTCTTCCAGAAGTTCTCGAAGCTGGTGCAGATCTCGGGCGACTCGGGGCAGGTGGTCGGGCCGCGCAGCCACTCGCCGGCGAAGTAGCCGCCGCCTAGGCCGATCGCCAGCGTGAGCGCCAGCATTGGCACTACCAGCCAGATCGGCAGCTGAATTCGCACGATGTTCGATACCAATTGGCGCATAGTATGTATCAGGTGGTTGCCTGCTCCTTGGTCTGCTCGAACGGGGTAAGGCGCCAAACTGCGCCTAATCTTTGCTGGCGCGGTTTTTCCGCGCGCCGCACGGAAAAACCGCGCACAGTAGCTTTAGTAGTATACCATCGGGCATGGTGTTTTGGATGAATGGATGGTGAGCCGGCTATTCGCCGAAGCGCGCGGGCGCGGCGCCGCGCAGGCCATTGCGCCACGCCTGCGCATCAAGCGGGCGCTTGCCGGCCGGCTGCACAATCAACAGCTCGAGCGCGCCCGCGCCGCAGGCCACCATCGCCGCGCCC
>CALLYN010000027.1 GCA_937858455.1 uncultured Kouleothrix sp. | reverse complement strand
GGGCCAGCGCGGGCGCGGCGTGGGCGGCGGGCTGGGCGCCAGCGCGGAAGCGCGCGAGCCGGAAGAACTCGATGTTGTGGCGCGACTCGCCGCGCTCGGCCAGATCGGCCATGATCTCGCCGATGACGCTGGCGAACTTGAAGCCATGGCCCGAGCACGGCGACGTAAACGACACCTGCGGGTACTGCGGGTGCAGATCGATGATGAAGTGGCGGTCGGGCGTATTCGTGAACATGCACGAGCGCATGGTCATGGTCGGGCCGGCGCCGTCGGGGAAGTAGCGCTCGGCGAACTCGCGCAGCAGCTGCTCGTCGTAGTCGTTCGGCTCGCGGTCGAGCGTTTCGGGGTTCACCGCCTCTTCGAGGTGGTGGTAGCGGCCGAACTTGAAGCCGGGGATGCCGAACACCGGGAAGCCGTAGTAGCGGCCCTCGCCGACCAGCAGGTTGAACACCGGGAAGCGCGCGGGCGTGAAGTGCTCGGGGCGGCGCGGCTGGAGCCAGGCCAGCACCTGGCGCTCGGGCGTGAGCAGGCCGGCCAGCGGCGGCAGCAGCGTGCTGTTCCAGGCGCCGGCGGTGATCACCAGCCGGTCGGCCTCGTAGACGTCGCGGTTGGTGGTGACGCGCACGCCGTCGGCGAGCGGCTGCCACTCGAGCACGCGCTCGCGGCCGTGCACCTCGGCGCCAAGCGCCTGGGCAGCCTCGACATACGAGATAATGCAGCGCTCGGGCACCAGGAAGCCGCCCTGCGGCTGGTAGAGCGCCAGCGTTTCGTGCGGCAGGCGGTAGCCGGGGAAGCGCTGGGCGATCTCGGTGCCGGTGAGCACCTCGTGGGCGAGGTTGTGCTCGATCGCCGACTGCAGCGCGCCCTGGAACACGCGGCTGTCGGGCGGGCCGGCGTCGATCGAGCCGATCGTGTGCAGCAGCTGCTCGCCGGCGCGGCCCTGGATCTCGCGCCACAGCTCGTACGAGCGGTGCAGCAGCATCACGTAGGTCGGGTGCTCGTAGTAGGCCAGGCGGATGATGCGGGTGTGGCCGTGCGATGAGCCCATCTCGTGCGGGATGTCGAAGCGCTCGAGGCCAAGCACCTGCTTGCCGCGCTTGGCCAGCTCGTAGATCGTGGCGCTGCCGGCCGCGCCGACACCGATCACGATCGTGTTGAAGCGTTTGGTAAGGCGCTGCATATAACACCCTTTATTGTTACCACCAAGACACCAAGACACAAACAAGACCAGGCATTGATTGCTACCAGGACGCCAAAACACCAAGTAGTTTGAACACTTGGTGCCTTGGTGGCTAACCGGTTACGCCTTGGCGCGCAAGCGGGCGCCCTGCGGATCGAAGAACGGGGTGGGCGTGACGATGGCGGGCACTGGTTTGCCCTTCACTTCCACCAGCACGCGGCTGCCGGGCCAGGCGTGCGAGGTGCGCACGTAGGCCAGCGCCAGCGTCTTGCCGAGGGTGTGGCCGCGCTCGCTGAACGTGACGTGGCCGATCTCGTCGGCCGGCAGGATGCGATCTTTGCTGGTGCCGGCCTCGGGGCCGCTGAGAATCTTCTCTTCGTTGGGCGTCACCGCGCCGATGCTCCAGACCTTGGCGTTTGCGACGGCGGGCAGCTCGCCCTGCAGCGTCAGGCCAACCCAGCGCTCGGCGATGCCTTGCTCCTGCACGCGCAGCAGCGCCTCGCGGCCAATGAAGTCGCGCTTATCAAAGCGGATCCAGCGGTCGAGCCCGACGTGGAATGGCGTGTAGTCTTCGTTGATGTCGTTGCCATAGAGCGGGAACGCCTTTTCGAGGCGCAGCGACTGCATGGCGGCCACGCCGTAGGGCTTGAGGCCGAACTCGCGGCCGCGCGCCAGCAGGAACTCCCACAGCGCGCCGGCCTCTTCGGCCGGGGCGTACAGCTCGTAGCCCAGCTCGCCGGTGTAGCCCGAGCGCGAGATCAGCAGCTCGGTTTCGTTGATGGTGGCGGGAGCGAAGCGGAAGAACTTGAGCGCGTCGACGTCGGCGCCCTGCGTAACCGACTTGAGGAAATCGCGCGAGCGCGGGCCCTGCACCACCGGCAGCGCCACCGCCGCGCTGATGTCGGTGACGTAGGTGCTGGTGCCGATTGCGTGGTCGGCGATCCAGCGAGCGGTCTTCTTGCGCGGCCCCGAGCTGGTGACGACCATGAAGTGCTCGTCGTTGAACTTATAGACCGTGATGTCGTCGACCACGCCTCCGTCGTCGCGGCACATGGTCGAGTAGCGCGCCTGGCCGGGCAGCAGGTCGCGAACCTCGTTAACCAGCAGCATGTTGATCAGGCGCTCGGCGCCAGGGCCTTTGACGTCGACCTCGCCCATGGTCGAGAGATCTTGCATGCCGACGTTGGTGCGGGTGTTGACGTGCTCTTCGACCGGCGAGGCATACGACAGCGGGAACAGGTAGTCGCCGCCGCCTTTGACCATCTGCGCGCCCATGCGGATGTGGTTTTCGTAGAGCGGTGTCCGACGTTCGGCCATAGAGGCTCCCTTTCAGTTGGGCCGCGTGCTGGTGGTGGCGCCGGCCTCGCGCGTACCGTACGCTTGGGCGGGGCTAGGGTACCACAGCGGCACGCAGAAACGGTGTTTATGATGCCGACGGTTTCAGCTGCTCGCGCAGCGACACGAGCTGCGCAAGGTGGGTGTTGTCGTGGCTTACCAATTCTTGCACCTGGTCGCGGAGCTTGGTCGCGCCGATCGTGGCGTGCACCAGCGGGCGGCCCCAGTCGCGCTGCTCGAGCCCCTGGAGAAAGGCCACGGTTTCGGCGCGGCGCCGCACGAACTCGTCGAGCAGCTCGGCCAGCGGGCGCGCCAGGTCGTGGGCGCTCTCGTCGGGGTGCAGGTACGGCTCGAACGGGTTGTCTTGCTCGACGACGCGGCGCAGCCGTGCGAGGTATGGCGCCTCGATATAGGCCAGGTGCGCGACGACGTCGGCGGCGCACCACTCGCCGGGCGCCGGGCGCCAGCGCGCCGCTGCGTCGTCCAGG
>CALLYN010000026.1 GCA_937858455.1 uncultured Kouleothrix sp. | reverse complement strand
ACCGCTTCCATTATTTTCGGTTTTCAGACGGTGTGGAGTAAAAAAGCGCTTCGGATAGCAACAGCGCGTCTTTGTGCCTTTGTGGCTAGCGATAAAAGAAAGGAATTTTTGCAAGATGTCAAGGGAGCCCAGGTAACGCGCAGGGCTCGTGCAATGTCTTTCGACCCCTCCCCCTATCCCCCTACCCTGACAGGGGAGGGGGTAACACATCTGGCTGTGATGGCGCGAGCGGCCCATTCCGGCCGCTGCCGGTACGTGGGCTGGTGGCTATATATGGAGGAACGGAGCGACCCGTGGATGTACACACGCAGATTAGCGACTATCTGGCCGCCCAGCCGGAGCGCAAGCGCGGCGACATGCAGGCACTGCACGACATGATCGTGAGGCTGATGCCCGGCGGCCGGCTGTGGTTTCTGGATGGCAAGGACGAGGCCGGCCGAACGGTCTCCAACCCGAACATCGGGTATGGCCTCCTGGCCAGAGTCTACGCCGATGGGCGCACGCGCGAGTTCTATCAGATCGGCCTGAGCGCCAACACAACCGGGATCTCGGTCTACATCATGGGGCTCGACGACAAGACATACCTGGCCGAGACCTACGGCGCTGCGCTCGGCAAGGCGAGCGTGACCGGGTACTGCATCAAGTTCAGCACGCTGCGCAACATCAACCTCGCCGTGCTCGAGGCGGCGATCCGCGACGGGGTTGCGCGCACCAGCGCGTGACGATTCGCGCTGTGCCTATTCACGCCTGTCTGTAGCTGTGTGCGGTTTTCCCGCGCTCCGCTTCGCCTGCCGACTACCTCGGGCGGTACACCACCGTGAAGCCGATCTGCTCCACCTCGGCGTAGCGCCGCTCGATCGCAGCGCGCATCTGGTCGGTCCAGCGATCGCGATCGAGCGGCAGGCCCGGGAACTTAAAGATCAGAATCAGCGCGTACTCCTGGCGCTCGATCGCCTCGAGCAGCGGCGCCTGGTTCCACTTGCCCACTCGGGCGAGCTGCGTCAGCTCGAACGGCTGGAACAGCAGCGGCCGCCCGGCGAGCACCAGCTGGCCGATATCCTCATCGGCCAGCACCGGCCCGTCGGCGGCGCGGATGCGCTCCCCGACGAGCGCCATGTCGGCGCGCGAGTCGAGCCGGAACTGCGAGAAAAGCTGGTAGCTCAGGCCTGGCAGCAGCAGAAAGACCTGCAGCGCCAGCGCCAGCATCAGCGCGTGGCGGATGCGCGGGGCGCGGCGCAGCCAGGCCAGCGCCGCGCCGGCGGCCAAGCTCATTGCCGCGCAGAACTCCAGCAGGTAGTTGATATTTGACCCGACCTTGCCGATCGTCAGGCCCGAGAGCGCCGCGCCCACCGCGTAAGGCAGCAGCAGCCGCCAGGAGCGCTCCCGCGCCGCCAGCAGCGCAAACAGCGCGGTGATCAGCACGAGGATCGGCATAAACATCCCCAGCTCGCCGAGGTACTGCCGGAGCAGCTCGCCCTTCACCTCGTTGACGTTGGCGGTGACGATGTTGAAGAAGAAGCCCCCGCCGGTCGCGAGGTTCAGCAGCACGAACAGGCCCAGGCCAAGGCCGGCCACCAGCCCGGCCAGCGCGAGCGCCTGCCGCCGCAGCCGCTGCATCCACAGCCACACGAACGCCGCCAGCGGCGCGGCCAGCCCGTAGGATTGGCGCGCGTACACGGCGGCCACCAGCAGCAGCGCCACCGCCACGAGCGCCAGCGCGGGCCGCCCCCGCCGATCAGCGTGCGGTCGAGCTTCCTCTGCGCCGCCGGCGGGAGCGGCGAAGAAGCGCACCGTTAGCCACAGCGCCGCCAGGCTAAGACACAGCGCCAGCGCGTCGACGCGGTACAGCGGCCCCCAGTAGCGAGTGTACGGCAGCGCCAGCAGCGTGAGCCCGCCGACCAGCGCGGCCAGGCGGTCGCCCGTCAGCGCGCGCAGGATCAGGCCGGCGAACAGCGCCGCGCCGATCATCGCCAGCCACGAGAGCAGCCGGCCATACCAGAAGGCCGGGCCAAACAGCCAGGCCAGCGGCACCTGAGCGAGCAGGTAAAGCGGCGGATAGTTGGCGATCGTGAAAGGCGCCAGCTGCAGGTCGGCCCGGTAGATGCTCTGGCCGTGAGCTAGCCGCATCGTCTGGTCGAGCAGCGGCGCCTCACCGTAGTCCAGCGCGTAGGGGAAAGCCAGCACCCGCCAGCCCTCGGCCGCAAACACATATGCGCTGAGCGCCAGCACTACCAGCAGCACCCGCGCTGGGCCGCTCAGATCCAGCCAGGCCTGCTGCAGCCGCCGCAGCCGCCGCGAGCTGGCGCGCCGATCTGCCGGCGCATCCGCGCCGGCCACGAGCTGGCGCTGCAGCGCCAGCGCGAGCAGCGCCAGCGGCCCGCTGACGATCAGCGCGGCCGCCAGGGCCACCACCACGCCAAAGCCAATGTTGCCAAACAGCGAGAGCGCAATTGGCGCAGCACGGTACTTGCTCGCGCTGGTAAAGCCGACGGCGGAAAGAAACCCATTCCAGCCGGCGATGAACCCGATCAGCCCAGCCGCCGCCAGGGCCGGCGCGGCCAGCGGCAGGATCGTGCGGCCGTAGATCCGGAGCGGCAACTGGCTGGCGGCGTCGGCTTCCGCCACCTGTGCGCCGGCAAGATCGCGGAAGCCTGCGGCTAGCAGCGCCACCGTCAGCGGCAGCGTCAGAAGCACGTAGGGAACAATCAGCGGCCAGGGCGTAGTGTACAGCTGCCGATCGCCGCACGCCCCAGCAGACACCTCGCACGAATTGCTGAACAGCAGGTGCAGCGCGCCGATCAGCGCAATCTGCGGCAGCGCGACCAGCGCCAGCGCCGCGTAGCGCATCCCCCGGCCGCGAGCTTCTGGCCGCCCCAGCGCATACGCGGCGGCAGCGCCGAGCAGCAGCGTGAGCGCCACCGCTGCGGCGCTTACGCGCAGCAAGCTGCTCAGCCCGGCCGCAAAGCCTGAACTGCTCAAAACCGCCAGGCTGTTGGCCATCCAATAAGCCGGGATCAGCACGTAGCAGAGCGTGAGCAGCGCGGCCAGCCAGAGCCAGCCAGGCCTGCGGGCGAGCATACTGGTGGATTGGCGCTGTGATTGTGGGGCCATACCTTCCTGCTATCCTCCTCTGCCCACTGCGCTGGGCTGTTGCGAAACAACCAGATCCCGGCCAGCCGCGCCAATACCGGCAAAGCGCGGCGCGGCGCGCGCAAGGCTCACCGCGCGAATGGCGCAGCACGGCGTATCGCTCTCGTCACCAGGTTTGAGCTTAGGCCCATAGCATACCATACCTGTCGCGCCGGAGATTCGGCGCTGGAGCCAGTGCTCGTGCAACGTCTTTCGAGCCCTCCCCCTACCCCCTCCCCTGACAGAGGAGGGGGTGACACATCTGGCTGTGTGGTGCGGTCGCGGCGGCGACCGCACCACACAGCCAACAATAATCCGCCTCTCCCACATGCGGGAGACGGGGAAAGGGGGCGAGGGCCGACTTTGCACCAGCCCTGAAACAATTAGCACAGATGAACTATTCTACGCAATGGCATGGTATAATGGCAGCCCATACCAAAATTTGCCTGATCTCCCGTAGTTGTGCGGCGGCTGTTTCGGTGGCCAGCACATCCGCCAGATCATTGTGGGGGGAAATAACCATGAGCCAGAATGCTCCGCAGCGCCTTTATCTCATGCAGGTTGGATCCATGCCGGAATACCAGATTCCAATTGTGTGCTACCTGGTGCAGACGGGCGACGGCAAGAACATCCTGATTGACAGCGGTCTACCGGAGATCATGCCCGAAGAGGAAACAGAGTTCGAGAATGGGCGCGACGTTATCGAGCAGCTGGCCAGCATTGGCGTAACACCGGGCGATATTGATACCGTCATCTCGACGCACTACGATATCGACCATGCCGGAAGGCACGCGGCATTCACGAAGGCGCGCTATATTGTGCAGCGCGTGCATCACGCGGATGCGGCGAGCAACCCGCGCTTTGCCGCCAATCGCCCCCAGTGGGATCAGCCAATCGAGCGCATCCGGCTGGTCGACGGCGACACGGAGCTGCTGCCGGGGCTGGAGCTGATAGAGACGAGCGGGCATGTGCCGGGGCATCAGTCGGTGCTGGTGCGGCTGCCTAACACCGGCGCGGTGTTGCTGCCGATCGACGCAGTGCCCTTCGCCGAGGGCTTTACCCGCGACGAGCAGGGCGACGAAGGCAACCCAAACGCCGAGGACACCCGCGCCAGCACGATCAAGCTGCTTGATCTGGTCGAGCGCGAGCATATCGGGCTAGTGATTTTCGGCCACGACGCGGAGCAGTGGGAAACGCTCAAAAAAGCGCCTGAGTTTTACGAATAAAAGCATGGCACAAGGCAAATTACTGCTCACCTCGTCCGGCATCACCAACGATCACATCCAATCCGCCCTTGCCGATCTCCTTGGCAAGCCGATCAGCGAGGCAAGCGCGCTATTCGTTCCCACAGCAATCTACGCGTACCCTCAGGGCATACAGCACGCCTGGCAACTGATGAAAGGGCCGGGCGAATTAGGCTGGAAAGCATTGGGCGTGCTGGAGTTAACGGCCTTGCCCAGCCTACCGCAAGAGCTTTGGCTCCCGCAGATCGAGGCAGTGGACGCCATCTTCGTCGGCGGGGGCAACAAGTTCTATCTCAGCTATTGGATGCAGCAGTCCGGGCTGTTTGGCATATTGCCTCGGCTCATCGCCCAAGGCAAGCTCTATATCGGCGCCAGCGCCGGAAGCATGCTCGTCACGCCCGGGCTTAACTTCAATCGCGACCAGCTTCAAAACACCGGCGTCTACTTCGACGATGAATTTGACGAAAGCATGCCGTCGCACGCCGGCAGCGCCGAGACGCTCGGCCTGGTGAATTTTGGCATCCGCCCGCATCTGGAGGCCGGCTATTTTCCCCAAGCAACTGTAGAGGCTGCCGAAAAATGGGCAGCAAAAGCTGAGTACCCGCTCTATGCGCTGGACGATCAGTCGGCCTTGAAAGTTGTCGATGGCAACGTCGCAGTGGTTTCTCAGGGGAAGTGGAAATTCTTCGGCAAGCCGTAACGATAGGACTCTGGAGAGCGGCGCCTCTCAGCGCAGGCGCATCCAATACGCGCCTGCAGCCTTGCAGGCAGGCTCTCACGTTCTCCTACTCCCAAGCTGCTCCAAAGGAGGAAGCAATGGCAACAGTCCGCGAAGGCAACAAAGCCGCACTGGTGGTGGTCGACGTGCAGGTGGGCGTCATGCGCGAGGCGTGGGATGCCCCACGCGTCATCGGAAACGTCGCTCGCGCTGTGGAGCGTGCCCGCGCTGAACACGTTCCGGTGATTTGGGTGCAGCACGCCGACGACGAGCTGCCCGCCGAAAGCCCGCAGTGGCAGTGGGTGCCGGAGCTTGTGCCAGCTGAAGGCGAGCCGCGCGTCCACAAGCAGTTTAATTCGTCGTTTGAACAGACCAACCTGCAGAGCGAGCTGGCAACGCTGGGTGTCTCGCACGTTGTGCTTGCCGGGGCTGCGACCAACTGGTGCATTCGCGCCACAGCCTATGGCGCGCTCGAGCGCGGTTACGACGTCACCCTGCTGAGCGACGCGCACACGACCGAGACGATCCAGCTTCAAAGCGGCGAGGCGATCGAAGCGGCAGATGTCATTCGAGAGCTCAACATCGCCATGCAATGGCTTGCGTATCCGGGGCGGAAGAACGGCACCGCACCTGCCGAACACGTCAACTTCGCGATCCCCGGCGGCGCGCAATAGGCGTATAATATCGCTCTGCCAAAGGCTGAACGCGCCAGCTGCGTAAGTCGTAGAATGTACGAAGGTGCAACCATGACCCACCCCTCTGAACCAACCGCGCCGCGCCAGCTGTACGCCCCGCTGCCGCTGCCGGCGGTTTCGTTCGACGATCAGTTCTGGGCGCCGCGCCGGCGCGTCAACCGCGATCGTACGCTCCCGCATATCTACGCCCAGTGCGCCGCCACCGGCCGCATCGACGCGTTTCGGCGCGACTGGCAGCCCGCGCCCGAGCACGCCCAGCGCAACGGCCGCTGGCAGGGCTCGGCGGTGATGTTCTGGGACTCCGACGTGGCCAAGTGGATCGAGGCCGCCGCCTACAGCCTGGCCACCGACCCCGACCCGCAGCTCGACGCACAGCTCGACGCGCTGATCGCGACGATCGCCGGGATCCAGCAGCCCGACGGCTACCTGAACACATGGTTCACGCACATCGACCCGGCCGGGCGCTGGAGCAACCTGCGCGACTGGCACGAGCTGTACTGCGCTGGCCACCTGATCGAGGCCGCAGTGGCGCACTACGAGGCCACCGGCAAGCGCGCGCTGCTCGACGTGCTCTGCCGCTACGCCGACTACATCGGCGCGACGTTTGGCGCCGCGCCGGGCCAGCGCCGCGGCTACTGCGGCCACCCCGAGATCGAGCTGGCGCTGATCCGCCTGGCGCAGGCCACCGGCGAGCCGCGCTACATGGCGCTGAGCCGCTACTTCGTGAACGAGCGCGGCCGCCAGCCGCACTACTTCGACCAGGAGGCGCTGGCGCGCGGCGCCGACCCGGCCGAGTTCTGGGCCGGCTCGCACGAGTACAACCAGTCGCACCTGCCCGTGCGCGAGCAGCACGAGGCGGTGGGCCACGCCGTGCGCGCGATGTACCTCTACAGCGCCATGGCCGACCTCGCCGCGATCGACGGCGACGCGGCGCTGGGCGACGCCTGCGCGCGGCTGTGGCGCCACCTCACCGGCCGGCGCATGTACGTGATGGGCGGCATCGGCACGTCGGGCACAAACGAGGGCTTCACCAGCGACTACGACCTGCCGAACGAGAGCGCCTACGCCGAGACGTGCGCGGCGATCGGGCTGATCTTCTGGGCCAGGCGCATGCTGCAGCTCGGGCTCGACCGCCGCTACGCCGATGTGCTCGAGCTGGCGCTGTACAA
>CALLYN010000025.1 GCA_937858455.1 uncultured Kouleothrix sp. | reverse complement strand
TGGGGATCGGCGCCATTGTAGTGCGCGGCGATGCGCAGCGCGGCGTCGAGCCAGTGGCGCATGTACGGGTTGGTGCCGTAGCCGTACTTCGGGTCGGGGCTGGCGTCGGGCGCGACGCGGTTCAGATCGGCGGGGTTGTCGGCGATGATGTTGGTGGCCAGCAGGCCCAGCACCTTCAGGCCATAGCGCGGCGCCACCGTGCCGATGAAGTAATCGTAGCGCGCGAAATCGGCCTCGGGCGCGGCGCCGCGCATGAACTCGATCCGCACCCAGCGCACGCCGGCGTTGGCCAGCAGCCGGCCCATGGTATCCTGGAACGCGCGGTTCGGCTGGCCAGGGAAATCGGGGTTGCTGGCGAAATCGTAGAATGGGTCGCGCACGACCATGCCCATGAAATCGGGGTTGGCGGCGCCAGGCGCGGCGCCCTGAGGCGCCAGCGCGGCCGGTTGGCTGGGCGCGGCGGCGGCCGGCAGCGCCGCAAGCAGCGCAAACAGCAGGAGCGCAGCAAAATACAAGCGAGCCATATCGACCTTTCCTCTCCACCGGGAGACCATGCTCCCCTGGTTAAGACGTGCAGGTGTAGTATATGGTCGCGGTGTGGCCGCCTGAATGATGGCGCGCTTACATAGATTGAGGGTTGATTACAGTTTATAGCAACTTCTTTAAACGCTGCCCTGGCCGGCTTCGCCGGCCAGGGCAGCGTTTAAAGCATATGACTTTCGCAGCTAGCCGGTTCAGCCTTCGGCAGAGCGGTACTATGCTCCGTATCGTGTGCGATTTTCCGCGCTCCGCGCGGAAAACCGCACACACAGATAGCTGAGTACCATGCTGCCGCAGGCAAAAGCGCCCGATTGAGGGAGCCGAACAAGGCAACTGCGTAGGTTCTAAAGCAACGGATCGAATCAGTCCTCCTGATCGTCGGGGTCGGGGCCGGCGATGGCATTGATGCGGCGGCGCAGCCCCAGCGCGAAGCCAAACGACACCAGGCTGGCGATGAACACCAGCACCACGCCAAAGATCGGCCCGGCCATGCTGCGCGCGCTGGGCGCGGCGCCCGGCACGTACACCACCCGGCTCTCGACCTTGCGGAACGGCGCGTCGTCGGGCGCCTGCTCGGCCACGAAATCGCGCGTGAGCGCCGCAGGATCCAGCGCCGCGCCGCGCAGCTTGGTGAGGAACGGCGCGCGCAGCAGGCCGGCGAACTCGGCCGGCGGCGCCGGGCTGAGCTGCGATGCCGGGCCGGCGTACTCCAGCGCCAGCGGCGCGACTGCGACGCGGTGATCGGCCGCGATGTACAGCAGCACGTCGAGCGGGCGATCGGCCAGCGCGCCGAGGCGCATCGGGTAGACGATCCGATCGGAGCTGAAGGCCATCCGCAGCGGCGCGAGCGCGCCATTGGCCGGGCGATCGGGCGCGAGCTTCACCGCCACGAACTTCCAGCCTTCGTCGATATACGCCTGGAGGATCGGCTCGGCGCCGGCCGGCGCGCGGTAGCCGTTGGCGTCGAGCCAGGCGCGCAGCGCGTTCGGGTCGTCGGCGGCGAGGCGCGCGACATCGTAGCCGCCGATGCGGTCGCGGCCAAGCACATTCACCCCGCCGGCGGCGCTGCCGGCAGGCGCGCCATCGGATGGCGAGGGCACCTCGGTGATGCGCAGCTCGGGCCGGGTGGCCTCGGCCAGGTAGTCGAACAGGTCGGCGCGCTCGAGCACGCCAACCTCGGGCGCGGCCGGCACCGGAAAGATCACCGCCGCGCCGGGCTTATCGGCCTCGAGCTGCACGCTGGCGATGATCTGCTCGCGGCCGTTGGCGAATATGATCAGCGCCTGCTCGGAGGGGATGCGCGCCGCGAGCGGCATCCCGCAGGCCAGCGCCCCCGCCGGCAGCGCCAGCAGCAGCACCGCAATTCCTAGCACGACTAGGCTGTTTTTCACGCGCATATGCCTCATTTTATCGCTTTTTTGACACCTGTGTCATCAATACGTCATGTACCGATCTAGGTCGTTATACAGCGGCAGGCCTATGATGATCTGACAAAACTATGAGATTTTGCTGAAAGCAGCTCCCAGCACTCCATTCTAGCAGAAAGTTGCATCGGCACAGTAAAGACATGTTGGTTTTGTAACGAGGAGCTTGTGGTATGGTACGACATGTCCGCACACGTCGCTTCGCAGTTGTGTTCGCGCTAGGGCTGGCGCTGGTGGTAGGGCTATACGTGCGCCAGTCGGCGGCGGGCGCGCTCTACTTCGTGCATGGCCCAGCCAGCGCGGCGTGCGACCGCACCGGCCAGACCGAAATCGCCAGCTACCAGGACGACATCTTCGGCTCGGAGCTGCACGGCTTCTGGGATCAAGAGCCGGTGACGGTGAGCTTTAGCTTCCCCGACGGCCAGATCTTCAGCCCCGACGCGGCCTACCTGCTCGACGGCGTGGTGAACATGCCGACGAACTTCACCACCGACTACAAGGCCGACGTAGCCGGCGACCTGTACTTCGAGTACCCGATCAGCAACAAGTGGCCCTACGGCTGCTACCAGATGACGGCGTACGGCAACCACAGCGGCCAGACGGCGATCGGCTTTCTGGTGGTGGCGCCGCGCCCGAGCGCGCAGCCAGGCGCCAGCCCAGCGCAGCTGGCGGTGTGGAAGAACGGCACATTCGAGGCATCGGCCGAGCACGACGCGCTGGTGAACATCCACGGCACCGGCTTCTACCCGAACGAGCAGGTCGGCGTGTGGATCACGCAGCCCGACGGCTCGGTGCTGGGGTACCCGACGCAGGTGGCCAGCGACGCCGGCAACATCGAATCGACCTTCCAGTTCACCAGCGCGCACCAGACCGGAAAGTACACCTTTACGGCCTACGGGCTGACGAGCAAGTACCAGGTGTTCGCGCCATTCGAGCTGCGCGGCCGCCAGTCGATCCCCAGCGGCTGGGCCGAGCTGCGGGTGGCCTTCCCGGCGCTGGCCGAAACCAGCCAGAACGGCCAGGCGATCGCGGTGTCGGGCACGCTGTTTAAGCCGAACGAGCCGGTGGGCCTGTGGATCACCCTGCCCGACGGCGGCGTGCGCGGCCTGCCGACGCAGCGGGCCGACGGCAACGGCGATTTCTACGCGGTGCTGGCGATCGACGAGCGGCTGCCAGTGGGCAGCTACAAGCTCACGGCCAGCGGTGTCGAGAGCGGGCGGCTGCAGATCGTCGACTTCGACGTCGATGGCGGCACGTTTATCGGCACGGCGCCGGGCGCGCCCGAGGAGCCCGACACGCCGCTGATCGAGGGCAGCAACCTGGGCGGCGGCACGCTGGGCGGCCCGACCGGGCTCGAGAGCTCGGTTGGCGCGGCCGGCCCCGAGCAGACGCCGAAGGACACGCAGACCTGCACGAGCCCGACCAGCCTGTGGACGCGCAACTGCTGATCGCAAGTAGGGCCGAGCGAGCACGGCTGCCGCTGCGCCGGGTGGAGGAACCACCCGGCGCAGCGGCGTTTTCTCTGCCGGCCACTGCGCGCCGAGCCGCAGGATGCCGCCGCGCCGCTCAGAAATAGTCTGAGAAGTAGCCACCACGACACGAAGACACCACGATCGTGTATGTCGTGTTGATGCTTTTTCACGTATGATCGCTTGGCGCCTTGGTGGTAAACCGCCCGTTCGGGCAGAGGCTCATGGCTCGAGCACAAGCTTGCCGAACTGCTCGCCGGCCCCGAGCAGCCGCTGGGCCTCGGCGCCATCGCGCAGCGGCATCACACGGTCGACGATCGGCCGCAGGCGGCGGCTGAACACCAGGCCCATCACCGCCTCGAACTCGGCGTAGGTAGCCATGGTCGAGCCGATCAGGCTGACCTGGTTCCAGAACAGCAGGTTCAGATCGGTCTCGGCGAAGCGCCCGGTGGTAGCGCCGAACGTCACCAGCCGGCCGCCCCGGCACAGCGCGCGCATGCTGCCGGCCCAGGTGGCCGGGCCGACATTTTCGAGCACCACGTCGACGCCGCGCTTGCCGGTGCGCCGCCAGATCTCCTTGGAGAAATCGACCTCGCGGTAGTTGATCGTCTCGTCGGCGCCGAGCTCGAGCGCGCGGCGCTCTTTCGCGGGCGTGCTGGTGGCGGCGTAGACATACGCGCCGGCAAGGCGCGCGATCTGGATCGCCGCCGAGGCCACGCCGCCGCCCGCGCCAAGGATCAGCACGCGCTCACCGGCGCGCAGCCGCGCCTGGGTCATCAGCGCGCGCCAGGCCGTCTGGTAAACCAGCGGCACGGCCGCGGCCTCGGCAAACCCGAAGTCGTCGGGGATGGCGTACAGGTTCGCGGCCGGCGCCACCGCGTACTCGGCCAGGCCGCCCGGCACGTGCTCGCCAAACACGTGGAAGCCGGCGCACAGGCACTGCTGGCCGGCGCGGCAGTACTCGCAGCGGCCGCAGCCCAGCGAGGGGTTGATGATCACCCGGCGGCCGACCCAGGCCTCGTCGACGTCCTCGCCGACGGCCGCGACCACGCCGGCCACGTCGGAGCCGCCGATATGCGGCATGGCCAGGCGCAGCCCTGGGATGCCCTGGCGCACCCACAGGTCGAGGTGGTTCAGCGCCGCCGCCTTCACCTGCACCAGCGCCTCGCCCGGCCCGGCCACCGGCTCGGGCACGCCCGCGTAGCGCAGCTGCTCGGGGCCGCCGTGCTCGTAGAATACCAGTGCGTGCATTGTTTTCTCCCGTTCTTGCTTTCCCCGCCGCGACTGCATGACTATAGCATAGAACCGGGCGTGCTATTATGTTACGCGAGTTACGCGGTGCGCGTTTTTGCCTTCGGCAGATATGATAGGAGAGCTGATGCGATCGATCACGATTCTGCATACCAACGACATCCACGCCCGGATCGAGGGCCTGGCGCGCATCGCCACGCTGGTGGCGCGCGTGCGTGCGGGCCAGCCGGGCACGCCGGCGCTGTTCTTCGACGCCGGCGACAGCGAGGACACCGCAGTGCGCCTGAGCAACCTCACCAAGGGCGCGGCAATGCACCGGCTGCTGAGCGCGGCCGGCTGCGACGCGGCGGCCGGGCAGTTGTCCGCCACCGGTGGCGAGGACGCGCACGGGCTGGAAGGCCGCGGCCGTGGCGTTCGCCGGCCCGAGCGCCCCCCTCAAGGGAACCCTGGGCCCCAGCACCCGCTACGACTTCCTCGACCAGCAGAAGCTCGCGAGCCAGACCGACCCCGTCCATGCCCCTGCGGCGCCCATCGCCATGCACGCCGCCATTTGCGCGCCGGTATTGTAGGGCACCGCCCTGATGTTCTCGCTGGGCACCTACCTGTTGTTGCAGCGGCGTCTGTCTCGGCTGGTCATCGGCCTCGGCCTGTTGGGCCACGGCGCCAACCTGTTGTTGTTGTTCTTCGCAGGATCCTTTAGACCAGGTTTATTGCCTTTGAAAGAGACGTCAGATTTGAATATGTACACATTGTCATCCATCTTTTTCGCTTCCATTGTCTAATTAGAAATTCATAAATTTAATTAGTATATTTATGCTCGTCTAGGACTGTCCACGAATATTGATCTGCTTCAGATCTGGATAGGAAAGATTGGATTTGAAGGGAAATGGCTCGGGAGCAGGTTACTTTTCTT
>CALLYN010000024.1 GCA_937858455.1 uncultured Kouleothrix sp. | reverse complement strand
CTATGGCCTGAAAAGCGGCGATACGCTGAGCCTGCGCGTAGGCGCGCGCACCCAGTCGGCCACGCTGATCGCGCTGCTCGAGCCGCAAGACGAGGCCGCGCGCCGCGCCAGCGACAGCCTGCTGATCGTCGATATCGCTACCGCCCAGGAGTGGCTCGGCATGCTCGGCCGGCTCAGCCAGATCGACCTGATCTTGCCCGAAGGCGCCGCCGCGCAGCCCGCGCTCGACCAGGTCGGCGCGCTCTTGCCGCAGGGCCTGCGCGTCACCCGGCCGGCGCTGCGCACCCAGGCGATCGAGCAGATGACCGCAGCGTTCGAGCTGAACCTCACCGCGCTCAGCCTGCTGGCGCTGATGGTGGGCATGTTCCTGATCTACAACACGATCACCTTCTCGGTGGTGCAGCGCCGCAGCCTGATCGGCAGCCTGCGCTGCCTGGGCGTCTCGCGCCGGCAGATCTTCGCGCTGGTGCTTGGCGAGGCCCTGCTGGTAGGCGTCGTCGGCGCGCTGGCCGGGCTGCTGCTGGGCATCGGGCTCGGGCGCGGGCTCATCCGGCTGGTGACGCAGACGATCAACGACCTGTACTTCACCGTGTCGATCAACAATGTGGAAATAAGCGCCGGGCCATTGATCAAAGGCTTTCTGTTAGGCCTCGGCACTACCCTGGTCGCCGCCGCGGTGCCGGCAGTCGAGGCAACCCTCACACCACCGCGCACCGTGCTGCGCCGCTCGTCGTACGAAGAGCGCGTGCGCCGCTATGTGCCGATCGCCGGCGCGGCCGGCCTGGCACTGCTGCTGGGCGGCGGCGCGCTGCTGCTGATCCCCAGCAAGAGCATCGTGCTCAGCTTCAGCGCGCTGCTCATCCTGACGCTCGGCGCGGCGGCGGTGACGCCAATGGCCGTGCTGCTGATGATGCAGCTGGCCCGCCTGCCCATGGGCTGGCTGTTCGGGCTGCTCGGCCGCATGGCCGCGCGCGATGTCGTCGCTACGCTCAGCCGCACCTCGGTGGCGATCGCCGCGCTGATGATCGCCGTGTCGGTGACGATCGGCGTCGGCCTGATGGTCGGCAGCTTCCGCCAGACGGTGGTGAGCTGGCTCGATTCGACGCTGCGCGCGGATGTGTTCGTGTCGGTGCCCGGCGTGTCGAGCAACCGCCTCGACGCGCCGCTCCCCGACGCGATCGTCGGGCAGATCGCGGCGGCGCCCGGCGTCGAGCGCGTGCGGCGCTACCGCAGCGTCACCGTCGAGGGCCAGTTCGGGCCACAGCTGCTGGTGGCGCTCGAAGTCGCCACCGACCGCGACCGCGCATCGTTTCAGTTTTTGCAGGGCCAGCCGGCCAGCGCCTGGCCGGGGTTCGCGCAGGGCCAGGTGCTGGTGTCCGAGCCGCTGGCGTTCCGCTACGACCTCGCCCCCGGCGACACGCTGCGCCTGCTCACCGAGGCGGGCGAGCGCGAGTTCACAATCGCCGCAGTGTACGCCGACTACGGCTCCGACCAGGGCGTGGTGATGATCGATCTTGCGCGCTACCAGGCGCTCTGGAACGACCCACGCATTTCGTCGCTGGGCGTCTACGCCGCGCCCGGCACCGACGTCGACGCGCTGGTGCTGCAGCTGCGCGGCCTGGCCGGCGCCGACCAGATCGTCAACATTCGATCGAACCGCGCGCTGCGCGAGGCTTCGATCGACATCTTCGACCGCACCTTTGCAATCACCACGGTGCTGCAGCTGCTCGCCACGATCGTGGCGTTTATCGGCATCCTGGCGGCGCTCATGGCCTTGCAGCTCGAGCGCGCCCGCGAGCTGGGCATGCTGCGCGCCAACGGGCTCACTCCGCGCCAGCTGTGGGGCGTGGTGATCTCGCAGACCGGGCTGATCGGCTTTACCGCCGGATTGCTCTCGCTGCCGGTTGGCGTGATGCTCGCGGCCGTGCTGGTGTATGTGATCAACAAGCGCTCGTTCGGCTGGACGCTGCTGTTCCGCCTTGACGGCGGGCTGTTCGCCCAGGCTATGCTGGTGGCGATCGCCGCCGCGCTGCTGGCCGGGCTCTACCCGGCCTGGCGCATGAGCCGTACCCCGCCCGCGCTGGCGCTGCGCGAGGAATAATATGCTCTTCGCCTGATCACTTTAGGACTTACGCAGTTGGCGCCGTCAGCCTTCGGCAGAGCGGTACTACCTCGTTTAGTGTATGCGGTTTTCCGCGCTGCGCGCGGAAAACCGCATACAGAAGATGAACACGTACCATACTGCCGCAGGCTCAATCTACTACCTTGAGGAAGCCGAATCACGTAAGTGCGTAACCCCTAAGATTGTATTGCACTGCGTGGCTTCGCCAAGCAGTGCAATACAAAAAGAAATTCGAGGGCGGCGATGCCGACCCCGAACCCCCACCATAAAGCAACTGATCAGCCAGGCTTCTCGCGCGCTCTACGGCGCCGGGGCGCGCGTCACCGCGCGATCGGGATTTGCGGCGGCAAGTGTGGTGCCCCACTCGCCCTCCGGCGCGTCGGGCAGACGCAGCGCCGGGTACAGCGCGCGCGCGTTGGCGCGGTACCAATCGTACTGCAGCAGCGACTCGATCAGCACCGCCGTGTCGGGGCGGCGGCCCAGCGCATAGCGCGCATAGGCCAGCGCGAAGCTATCGCGGTCCCCGGCGCTCAGCACGATCGCGCGCGGCGGCGCGGCTTCGAGCACAGCCAGCGCGTAGTCGAGCGCCCGCGTGTCGCCGCTGGCGTCGGCCTGGCGTAGTGTGGCGGGCAGCGGCGCCAGGAACGCTCC
>CALLYN010000023.1 GCA_937858455.1 uncultured Kouleothrix sp. | reverse complement strand
CCGCGGCTTCGCGCTGAGCGGCCTGGGCGAGTTGGGCCGCCCGCCAAACGTTGCCGACGTGGGCGCCGCGCTGGCACGCCAGAACAAGCTGCCCGGCCGCCAGCCCGGCGACGACGACGAGGCCGCCGGCATGCGCTACATCCTCACCCAGCTGCCTGGCGGCTACCGCCCGCTCGGCGTCGACGAGGTGATCGCGGCGGCGCACCGCGTGGGCGGCGTGGCGGTGCTGGCCCACCCCGGCCGCTCGAAAGGCATCTACGCCATCCCCGCCACCACCGCCGACATCGCCGCGATGGCCGAGGCCGGGCTCGACGGCCTGGAGGCATTCTACCCAGCCCACAGCGACGAGCAGCGCGCGTTCTACCGCCAGCTGGCCCGGCGCCACCACCTGCTCGTCACCGCCGGATCGGACTCGCACGGCCCCGAGCAGCCGCTCGGGCAATGGCCCGCCGAGTGGTGCGCGGCATTTCTCGAGCGCATGGGCGTATGAGTGCAGCTGGTATACGAGGCTGTTGATGTCTGATACCGAAGCCGTCGCGCAGCTCAAGCAATTGCTCGACACCTACCGCCGCCGCCTTGCCTACGAGCTTCGGCAGCAGGCGCGGCAGGGCAGCGCGGCTTCATTCGAAACCCTTGAGGGCATCCAGGAGGCGCGCCTGGAGATCGAGCGCATCAAGCAAGAGCTGCGGCACAAAGGCGTCGACGTGCCCGATCAGCTCTACGACCGCGCAATACCCGATCCTCCGCCAATTGCACCCTTCCCTCAGCCGCAGCGGCCTGCACGGCTCGCGCTGATTGGCGGCATCGGTCTCGCGATGATCGTACTGGTGGTTACGCTGCTGGTGATACAGCGCGAGCGTTTGGCAAGCCTCACTGCCCAAACAGCGCCCTCAGCTGCCGCCCCGGCCACAGCTTCGGCCATAGGTGCGCCGTCGTCTCAGCCAATTGGCAGCCCGACCATAGCACCGTTGGCGTGCGCCGATCGCTATGAGCCAGACGACAGCGCTGAACAGGCAGTCCTGATCAAATCAAACGAAATTCAAACCGAGCACGCCTTCTGCCCCGACAACGATCGCGATTGGGTTCGGTTCTTCGCAAAAGGCGTGAATACCTACTACCTCTACACCGACACGCGCCCATACAGCCAGAAGTCGCCGCTGGGCGTCACCGGTGTTGATACTCTTCTGTATATTGTCGATAGCGATATGAAGTCGGTGCTCGACTTCAATGACAATATCACCGACCCACCGAGCCTGGACTCCGCAGTCTACTTTGTGCCAAAGCAGGATGGCTGGTACTATGCCTACGTTGTCAATACTGGCGGTATCGGCGGCGCTACGTTGCGCTACGACCTGGGATTGCAGCTGTGCCCCTTCAATCAGCGCTGCGGAAGTCGGCCCGAATCAGCGGCCCAGCCCGACGCTATCGCGGCAACGCCAACCTTGCCAACAATGTTCGACGAGTTCGCGCACACCCCAACGCCGACACAGACGTTCGACGAGTTCGCGCACACCCCAACGCCGCTATCCGAGCCTACACCCTGAGCGCTTCAACCATCGAAGCATCCGAGGCGCCCGATGTTCAAGCCGTGTAATTAGTCAGGGCCATAAAGTATAGTACCGCTCTGCCGAGCACGCCGACTGCGCAAGCCCTTATTTTGCCGGCGCTGAGACCATGCACCTGCTGCCCAACGGCATTTCTGGAGTGTGAAGCCACATGGAGGAACAAGCAATGCAACCATACCGGGTATGGGCGCACGCGGCGTTCGCGCCCGAGGCGCTGGCCGAGCTGGCGCCTATCGCCGACGTGCAGGCCGGCTCGGCCCACGACGCGGGCTGGCTGGCTGCAGCAGCCAGCTTCGACGCGCTGATCCTCGACGGCGTGACGCTGATCGACGGGGCCACGCTCGACCAGATCGGGCCGCGCGTGCGCGTGCTGGCGCGCACCGGCATCGGCGTCGACCGGATCGACCTGGCGGCGGCGACCGAGCGCGGCGTGCTGGTGGTGAACACGCCCGACGGCCCCACCGAGTCGACCGCGCAGCACGCCATTGCGCTGCTGCTCAGCCTGACCAAGCGCGTGGCCACGAGCGACCGCAGCCTGCGCGCGGGGCAGTGGCAGATGCCCACGCCCGGCCTCGAGCTGCTGGGCGCCACGCTCGGCCTGGTGGGGCTGGGGCGCATCGGCGGGCGCGTGGCCGAGATCGCGCGCGCGCTGGGCATGCGCGTGCTTGCCTTCGACCCCTACATCGCCGCCGGGCGCGCCGCGGCCCTGGGCGTAACGCCAACCGCCTCGCTCGAGGATCTGCTGGCCTCGGCCGACGTAGTATCGCTGCACTGCCCGGCGATCCCCGAAACCTACCGGCTGATCGACGCGGCGGCGCTGGCGCGCATGCGCCCAGGCAGCTACCTGATCAACGTGGCGCGCGGCGCGGTGGTGGACGAAGACGCGCTGGTGAGCGCGCTGCGCGACGGCCACCTGGCCGGCGCCGGCCTCGACGTGTACGAGAGCGAGCCTGCCGCCGCCGATCACCCGCTGTTCAGCCTGCCGAATACCGTCTGCACGCCGCACATCGCCTCGTATACCACAGCCGGCGTGCTGAAGATGCAGGTGATGGCGTGCCAGCAGGTGGCGCTGGCGCTGCGCGGCGAGCGCCCGACCGAGCTAGTAAACCCGCAGGTGTGGGGGCGCCACCGCGTGGCCGGCCCGCAGTAGCCGGCCAGCCGATTGCAATGCCGCAAAGGAAAATGGTGAGGCGTCGCCGCGCCTGCCCTGCCGAGCAGGCGCGGTTGCCAGCCAGCCACAACAGCCGGAAGGAAAAAACATGCTACAGCCTAATCGGGTCAAGCAGGCGCTACGCCGCGGCGAGCAGGTCGTCGGCACAATGATCAGCGAGGTCGGCTCGCCGGGGGTGGTGTGGCTGCTGGCCAACGCCGGGTTCGACTTTGTGTTCATCGACATGGAGCACGGCACCTTCGAGCTGGCGGTCGTCGCCGACATGATCAAGGTGGCGCGGCTGGCCGGGATCGTGCCGCTGGTGCGCGTGCCCGACCTGGCCTACCACCTGGTGGCGCGCGTGCTCGACGCCGGAGCGATGGGCGTGATGCTGCCCCGCGTCGAGACGCGCGCCCAGGTTGAGCAGTTCGTGAGCTTCATGAAGTACCCGCCGGCCGGCGTGCGCGGCGCGTCGGGCACGCGTGGCCATACCGACTACGGCGGCGCGCGCCCGCAGGAGCTGGTGGCGCATATGAACGAGCACATGCTGGTGATTCTGCAGATCGAGCGCAAGCGCGCGGTCGACGATATCGACCAGCTGCTCAGCGTGCCAGGGGTTGATGTGGCGCTGATCGGCCCGTTCGACCTGACGATCTCGCTCGGCGAGGACGACACGCGCGCGCCGGAAGTCGAGGGGGCAATTCAGCAGGTCGTCGACGCGGCGCGCCGGCACGGCGTGGCCTCGGGCATCCACACCCACGACGCGGCCGAGGTGGCGGGCTGGGGCGCGCGCGGCATGACCATGCTGACGTGCAATAGCGACATGGGCTTTCTGGGAGCCGGGGCGCGCCAGACTGTCGCGGCGCTGCGTGTGGGCGCGGCGCCCGGCGACGCAGCCAGCGTCAATGTCTAGCGCGGCGCTATAGCCACGCGCACAGCGATTGAGCGCGGGGCGTAGAGCAATCGGCCTTCCTGATGCGCTCGGGGGTCATACGCTGTTCGCTTGATCACTTCTAGATTGTGTTGCACGACGTGGCTTCGCCACTTAGGGCAACACAATCAGAGATTTGGGGGCGGCTTCGCCGCCCCCAAACCCCCGCCAAAGTGTCAGTAATCAAGCGAATTTGGTATCACTCCGCAGGATCAGTAACGCTGCTCCTGGCTATCGAGGAGCTGTGAGGAGTCGCGCGTTGGCGTGCGTAGCTGGCATAGCCTGCCGCTGCGCCCGCGACTCTTGGCGGATCGGCTTGCTTTCGCCGCCGTGGTCGCCGCTGCCCCCGCCGCCGTGGTCGCCGCCCCCACCTCCACCGCCACTGTCGCCGCCACCACCGCCGCCGCCGCTGT
>CALLYN010000022.1 GCA_937858455.1 uncultured Kouleothrix sp. | reverse complement strand
AGCGACTACACCGGCCTGTAGGCGCAGCATCATCCGCTTTCCTCTCGCCCGCCCCCTTGGCGGGAGCGGGTGAAACATCGAGTGCCGTGGTACGCTCGCACGCGGGCGTACCACGGTGCCGAGCGGCCTCGCTCGCCGGTGTGGCGGAAAGCGCGCGGCCAGTTTGCTGAGTTCCCCAAAAGCGACGATAATATTCTGGCCCAGAGCATGCTGGAGGGCCGGCCACCGGATCCCTGCCGGGCCTGACCGACGACGGCAGGATCGAAACAGAAAAAGCGAGTTTCGCAATGAATACCCCGATCCTGGAGATGCGCGGCATCACCAAGGAATTCCCCGGCGTGAAAGCCCTGAACAACGTGAGCTTCCGCGTCGCGCAGGGCGAGATCCACTGCCTGGTTGGTGAAAACGGCGCCGGCAAATCGACTTTGATGAAGGTGCTCAGTGGCGTCTACCCCGACGGCACCTACAGCGGCGAAATTCTGCTCAACGGCGAGGTGCAGCACTTCCGCGGCATCCGCGACAGCGAGCACGCCGGCATTGCAATCATCTACCAGGAGCTGGCGCTGATCCCCGAGCTGACCGTCTACGAAAATATTTTCCTTGGCAACGAGATCCGCAAGGGTCCGCGGATCGACTGGAACGAGACGATCCGCCGCTCCAGCGAGATGCTGGCCAAGGTGCGCCTCAGCGTCAACCCCGCCGCCAAGATCCGCGAGCTTGGCATTGGCAAGCAGCAGCTGGTCGAGATCGCCAAGGCGCTGAGCCGCGACATCAAGCTGCTGATCCTCGACGAGCCGACTGCGGCCCTGAACGAAGACGACAGCGCCAACCTGCTCGACCTGCTGCGCGGCCTGCGCGACCAGGGCGTCACCTGCATTATGATCTCGCACAAGCTGAAGGAAGTGATCGCGATCGCCGACTCGGTGACGGTGCTGCGCGATGGGCAGACGATCTGCACCCTCGACGCGCACAAGGGCGAGGTGTCGGAGACTGTGCTGATCAAGCATATGGTCGGCCGCGAGATCGATAACATCTACCCGCAGCGCGCCAACAAGCAGTTCGGCGAGGTGGTGCTCGAGGCCAAGGGCTGGAACGCCTACAACCCGGCGCTCGGCCGCACCGTGCTGCGCGACGTGAACTTCACCGTTCGGCGCGGCGAGATTGTCGGCTTTGCCGGCCTGATGGGCTCGGGGCGCACCGAGCTGGCGCTGAGCATGTTCGGCAACCCGGTGAGCTACCAGATCAGCGGCGAGCTGCTGCTGAAAGGCCAGCGGCGCAGCTTCCACGGGCCGCAGGACGCGATCCGCGCGGGGATGGCCTACGTCACCGAAGATCGCAAGGGCAACGGCCTGATCTTGATCCAGGATGTCAAAGAGAATATCACGCTTGCGAACCTGCGCGCGATCTCGAATCGCAGCGTGATCGACGCCAACGCCGAGATCAAGATCTCGAACGAGTACAAAACCTCGCTCAACATCAAAACCCCCAGCGTCGAGCAGCGGGTTGGCAACCTGAGCGGCGGCAATCAGCAGAAAGTCTGCCTGGGTAAGTGGCTGTTCGTCAAGCCCGACGTGCTGATCCTGGATGAGCCGACGCGCGGCATCGATGTGGGCGCGAAGTATGAGATCTACACCATTATGAACCGGCTGGTCGAGCAGGGCATGAGCATCATCATGATCTCGTCCGAGCTGCCAGAGATCCTGGGCATGAGCGATCGCGTGTATATCGTATCGGCCGGCCGGATCACCGGCGAGCTGCCGATCGCCGAGGCGACTCAGGAAAAGATTATGCACCTGGCAACCAACTGATCGGGCGTTCGCCGCCGGCATTTTTCTGCCTGCAGTGGCCAGGCAATCCGAGCTCACGCGGGCGACCGCGTATGTCCTGTAACCGAGGAGCACAACGATGTCTGTTGACACGGTGCGGAATGTGCCGCAGTCCGGTTCATTCCTCCAGAATCTGCAGCGGGTGTTGCGCAAGAACATCCGCGAGTATGGCATGTTCATCGCGCTGTTCGTGATCATGGGGATCTTTACGGTTCTCACCCCGCAGCGCTCGTTTATCTCGTCGCGCAACCTGAGCAACCTGCTGAACCAGACTGGCTACATCGCGGTGCTGGCGGTGGGCATGACGATGGTGATCGTGATCCGCCAGATCGACCTCTCGGTCGGCTTCCTGGCCGGCTTCCTCGGCGCGGTCGCGGCGATCGCCCTGAGCCGCTGGGGCATGTCGGTGTACCTCGTGGTGCCGATGGTGCTGCTGCTAGGCCTGGTGGCCGGCCTGATCACCGCCTTCCCGGTGGCGCAGCTGGGCATCCCTTCGTTCGTGGCCTCGCTGGCGGGCTGGCTGATCTACCGCGGCTTCCTGCAGCAGGTGACCGAAGGCACCGGTACGATCATTATTAAAGACCAGGCCTTCAACGCGCTGGGCAACGGCTTCATCCCCGATATCCCGAATATCGGCGTGCTTGAGGGCGTGCACAAGCTGACGCTGCTGCTGGGCATTGTTGGGATCGTGCTGTATATATTCAACGCGGTCAACACCCGCCGCAAGCAGCTGGCCTACCATTTTGAAGTGATCCCGTTCGATATCTTCACGCTGCAGCTGGTGTTCATCTCGCTGCTGATCGCCCTGATCACCTGGATCCTGGCGAACTACCAGGGGCTCTCGTGGACGGTAGTGATCATGCTGGTAGTGGTGGGCATCTACCACTTTATCAGCACGCAGACGGTGCTGGGCCGGCATATCTACGCGGTGGGCGGCAACCCCGACGCGGCCGAGCTGAGCGGCATCAGCGTGAGGCGGATCATCTTTGTGGTGTTCGGCTCGATGGGCCTGCTCTCGGCGCTCTCGGGCATCCTGTTCGCGGCGCGCCTGACCTCGGCCTCGACCACTGCCGGCACGCTGTTCGAGCTCGACGCAATCGCGGCGGCGTATGTGGGCGGCGTCTCGGCGGCCGGCGGCGTCGGCCGCGTCACCGGCTCGATCATTGGCGCGCTGGTGATGACCTCGCTGATCAATGGCATGAACCTGATGGGCGTGGGCATCTCGTACCAGTATATTGTGCGCGGCGCCGTGCTGGCGGCGGCGGTGATTTTCGATGTCTACACACGCCGGACGAGCCGCTAGCCGGCGGAGCAACATGTGCCAGCGCTCGCCGGCCGCGCCCCGGGCGGCCCTGCGGCGAGCGCTGGCATGCACTGGTAGGCAGCAGGAACCATGAGCCAGCGCATAGACCTCGCCACGTTTCCAACCCCCGAGCAGCGCCCGCGCCTGGTGCGCTGGCTGCGGCGCGGCTGGGCCTCGCTGATCGAGCGCCAGGAGCTGGTGGTGGGCCTGCTGCTGCTGCTGTTCGGCGTGGCGCTGAGCTTCGGCACCAGCACCTTCTTCACCAGCACCAATTTGCTGAATGTGGCGCTGGGCTTTTCGTGGTATGCGATCGCCGCGTTTGGCGCCATGATGGTGATCATCGTCGGCGGGATCGACCTGTCGGTGGGCGCCGTGATGGCGCTGGCCGCGCTGATCAGCGCGCTGGTGCTGCAGGCCGGGCTGCCGCTGGCGCTGGCGCTGCTGAGCGGCGCGCTGTGCGGCGCGCTGGTGGGCCTGACAAACGGGCTGCTGGTGGGGCGCACCGGCCTGCCGCCGTTTATGGTTACGCTTGGCACCATGGGCATCACTCGCGGCGTGGCGCTGAGCCTCACCAGCGGCGCGCCGGTGCTCGATCTGTCGGCGGGGTTCCGCTACCTTGGCCAGGCCGATCTCAGGCTCGGCGCGCTGTCCATCCCGCTGCCGGTGGTGTGGATGGCGCTGCTGGCCGCGCTGGTGAGCTTTCTGCTGCACCAGACGGTGCTCGGCCGCTATATCTATACCGTCGGGCGCAGCGAGCGCGCGCTGCGCGTGGCCGGCATCTCGCCGGTGCGGCTGAAGACCGGGGTGTACGCGCTGAGCGGCGTGCTGGCGGCCTGCGCCGGCATGATCATGACCGCGCGGCTGGGCGTGGCCGCGCCAATGGCCGCCTCGGGCTACGAGCTGGACATCATCGCCGCGGCGGTGATCGGCGGGGCCAGCCTGTTCGGCGGCGAGGGCACCGTCACGGGGGTGCTGCTGGGCGCCGCGCTGATCCAGGTGGTGCGCAACGGCGTGGTGTTG
Organism: uncultured Kouleothrix sp.; assembly: GCA_937858455.1. GTDB lineage: Bacteria > Chloroflexota > Chloroflexia > Chloroflexales > Roseiflexaceae > Kouleothrix. Next base: position 140 of record CALLYN010000022.1, on the reverse strand, counting down.
CTGGGCCTCACCAACCAGAACCAGTGGCAGTTCGTGACGATCGGCGCCATGATTCTGCTGGTGCTGCTGCTCGACTACTGGCGACGGCGGCGGGTGTAGTGTGCCGAGACGAAAGACGAAAGACGAAAGACGAAAGACGA
>CALLYN010000021.1 GCA_937858455.1 uncultured Kouleothrix sp. | reverse complement strand
CGCTTGTGGTGGTGTGGCTGGCCGGCGCCGCACTGCGCCGGCGGCGGCCAGGCGGCCTTGGCAAAGAAGCCGCCTGAAAAGAGTGATCTTTGGAGAAACGAAGTCCCTCCAAAGATCACTCGTTCTGGCAGCTTCTCAGAGGCTGTTTGAAAAGCCAGTGTACCGCCAAGGCACCGAGCCACCCAGCGCTCATACGCTGAAAAAGCACCAACACGGCATACTTGATCGTGGTGTCTTCGTGTCTTGGTAGTTACTTCTCAGACCAGCTTCTCAGAATGCTGTTCCCGCGCGAAGCAGGGAAGCGGCACGCAGCAGCGGAATTATATCGTCGCCGCCAGCATCACATTGGCGATCACAATCACCAGCAGGATCAGCAGCGACGCCAGCGGCGACCAGCGGCCGAGGTTGGGGAGCAGGCCATTGCCGCGCACGGCGCGATGCGCGACAAACGCCGCCACCAGGCCCAGCAGGGGGTGCAGAATAAACGGAAACGAGAGCACCTGCGTGTTGCCGCCAATAACGAGAAACACGAAGTAGATAATGCCGAGCGCCGCCTGAAGATCGACCAGCATCGGAAAGAAGCGCGCGGCCGGATGCGCCGCCCCGCCCGGCTTCCAGGTGACTGCAAACCAGATCGCGACAATCAGCGTCAGCAGCGGCAGGATCATCTCGCCGAGCACCCGGTGGATCGACAGAACCACAGCCATAGATTGCCCTCGCTTTAGCGGTACACACCGCACTTGCTACCGAATTGGAGTGTTGTTCATTATATCACAAGTTATCGTAGGGCTTTCGGGCCTGCGCGCGCGGGAGGCTTGGAGGGCGCAAGCCCTCCAAAATCACTCGTTTTGGCTGGTCACGGCCACGGCGGTGGCCGCGACCAGCCAAAAAGGAAGTTTCGGGGACGGCTTTGCCGCCCCCGAAACCCCACCACCGAACACACTCGAACACACTACTCGCGGCGCCGAGCCAGCCGATTCTGCAGCACCACGACCACCAGCAGGAACACGCCGCGGATCACCGACTGCCAGTAGGCGCTCAGGCTGATCAGGCCGCGGCCGTTTTCGAAGTTGAGGATGTTAAAGATCAGCTCAAGCAGCAGCACGCCAACCAACGTGGTAGCCACGGAGCCCATGCCGCCGGTGAGCAGCGTGCCGCCCACCACCACCGCCGCGATCGCCGACAGCTCCCAGCCACTGCCGGCCGTAGGCAGCCCGGTAAACGTCAGCGCCGCCAGGATCACACCGGCCAGCCCGGCCAGCGCCCCACTGAGCGCATACACCGCCAGCTTGATCCGATCGACCGGCAGGCCCATCAGGCGCGCCGCCTCTTCGTTGCCGCCAACCGACAGCACATGCCGGCCGAAGCGGGTGTAGCCCAGCACGCCGACGCCGACGGCGTAGGCCGCCAGCAGCAGCAGCAGTGGGATGGGCAGGCCGAATAGGTCGCGCCCCAGCTCGATAAACCCGCTGCCGGCGTCGACGCCGATCGAGGCATTGTTTGCCAAAATCAGCGCGAGGCCACGCGCGGCCAGCAGCATAGCCAGCGTGGCAATAAACGGCAGAATATTGAGCCGCGCGATCACCCAGCCGTTCAGCAGGCCCACCAGCGCGCCCACCAGCACCGGCAGCGCTATCGCCGGCAGCGGGCCATACGGGCTCATCCGCGCGGCCAGCACACTCGCCAGCGCCGCCACCGATCCAACCGACAGATCGATCCCGCCGGTCATGATCACAAAGGTCATGCCCAGCGCAATCAGGCCGATCATTGAGTCGTTGCGCAGCATCTCGAAGATGTTATACGAGCCAAAAAACCCGTCGTAGCGCAGCGCGCCGAACAGCACCAGCAGAGCCAGCGCGATCAGCGCGCCCTGGCGCTGTGCCGCGCTCGCCAGGCGTGCCCAGCGGGCCGATTGGGTTTTGCCGCGCAGATCAGTCGGTGTTGTTGTCGTCATTTGGTCGCCCCACTGAAGCAAAGCCAGCGCGCCACAACAAAGCCGGGATGCTCACGATTGGCGCTGGCGTTGGATGTACACCGCCACCAGGATGATGAGCGCATTGATCACCTGAGCCACCGCGAACGGCACGCCCTTGGCCAGCAGTGTAAAGCGGATCAGCTGGATGATCAGCGCGCCGATCAGCGTACCGGTGATCGTGGCGCGGCCGCCGGTAAGCGGCGTACCGCCGACGGCCGTAGCCGCGATCGCGTCGAGCTCCATGTTCAGCCCAACCTGGTTCGCATCGGACGACGAGTTGATCGCGATCACGATCAGGCCGGCCAAACCCGAAAGCAGGCCGCTGATCACATACACGCTGCGCTTGATCCGATCGACCGGAACGCCGGCCAGCCGCGCGGCCGCCTCGTTGCCGCCGGTGGCCAGCACATAGCGCCCAAAGGTAGTGATGCGCATGGCCCAGGCCACAATCGCCACGATCAACAGCATCAGGAACACCTGAAATGGGATGCCAAGCGGCCGGCCAAGCCCGATGTACTGGAAGCCAGGGTTCTTGAACGCCTGCAGGTTGCCATTCGTCACCACCTGGCCGATACCGCGGCCGGCGATAAACAGCACCAGCGTAGCGATGATCGGCTGGATGCGAAACGCGGTGACCAGCACGCCGTTGAACAGGCCGAACAGCCCGGCCACGACGATCGGCACGACGAACGCCAGGCCAATGCCGGCTAGCGGCGGCAGCGGGCTCAGAAACATGATCGGCGCCAGCGCGCCAGCGATTGCCATGAGCGAGCCGACCGACAGGTCGATCCCGCCGGTGGCAATCACCAGGGTCATGCCGGTAGCGACGATCACGATCGGCGCGACCTGGGTGAGGTTGACGTTCAGCGCCTGCGCCGAAAGAAAGTTGGGCGTGAAAGCAATGTTGTACAGCAGCAGCGCCAGCAGCGCCAGCAGCGCGCCGTACGTCTGCCCGAGGCCGCGCAGCCGCGCTGCTGCGGCCCAGCCGCGCTCGTCGTCGGCGGCCTGATCAATCCTGGCCATGCGGCGGCTCCTGCGTGGCGTCGGGCGCCTCAGCGCCGTGCGCCATCGCACTCATGATCGCGTCCTGGCTGATCTGCTCGGCGCCCAGCTCGGCCACGCTGCGCCCGTCGCGCAGCACCACCACCCGGTCGCTACCCTCGATCAACTCTTCTATCTCCGACGAGATCATCAGCACGCCCAGGCCGTTGTCGGCCAGCTCGTTGATCAGCCGCTGGATCTCGCCCTTCGCGCCGACATCGATCCCGCGCGTAGGCTCGTCAAGAATCAGCAGGCGCGGGCTCAGGCACAGCCAGCGCGCCAGCAGCACCTTCTGCTGGTTGCCGCCCGACAGCTCGCGCACGATCTGGTCGGGGCCGGCAGTTTTAATGCCCAGGCGCTTGATGAACCGATCGACGATCTCGTCCTGGCGGGCGCGCGACACGATCCCATTGCGCGTGAGTGTCGGCAGCGCGGCCAGCGTCAGGTTCTCGCGCACCGATAGGTACGGGATGATGCCCTCGGCCTTGCGATCTTCCGAGCAGAAGCCAATCCGCGCGCGAATCGCATCGGCCGGCGAGCCGAAGCGCACCGGCTGCGCGTCGAGCCGCACCTCGCCCGCGTCGAGCGCGTCGGCGCCGAAAACCGCACGGGCCACCTCGGTGCGACCGGCGCCGAGCAGGCCGGCCAGCCCGACGATCTCGCCCGTGCGGACGCTCACATCGACGCCCCGGAGCACGCGCCCACGCCGCAGGTTTTTGGCATCGAGCAGCGTCTGCTCGGCATGGTGCCGGCTCACGCTAAAGCCAGTCTGGCCGCTGCGCCGCACGTCGCCCAGCTCTTTGCCGAGCATGCGCGCCACAA
>CALLYN010000020.1 GCA_937858455.1 uncultured Kouleothrix sp. | reverse complement strand
GGGCTCGGCGTCGTCGGCCAGCAGCAGCGCGCCGATCGCCGGCTCGCGCAGCACGGCCTGTGCCAGCTGAATCAGGCTAAGCCGGCGCAGCCGCGGCGCGGGCAGCCGGTTACGCTGGGCGAACGCCAGCGCGGTGTCGGGCGAGGGGAATGCCAGCAGGGTGCGGGTGCGGCGCTGGCCGGCCGGGTTGGCGGCGCTGCCGCGCGCGTTCCAGAAGACGTACAGCGCGTCGGTGCCGGCGGCGGCGTGCAGTGCCTCGATCAGCCGTCGCGCGGCGGCGAGGCTGGCCGCGTGGGATGCGGCGAACTCGGCCAGCGCGGCGTCGTCGATCATGGCTACTGCTGCATTGGCACGGTGGTGGGCTGCGGCGGCGGGATGATATTCGGCGTGCTTTCTTTCAGAAACAGCGCGCGCCCGAGCAGCCCCAGCTGCATCTCGTAGGGCGTGCCGGCCTGCTGCGGGTGGTGCTCGATCCGGCCGCGCTCGAAGTACTGCACGGTGTACACCTGCTTGTCGGGCAGCATCTCTTGCACCTGGTCGCTGATCGGGTAGCCGAGCACGCGCATGCCGTCGACCTCGTTCCAGAACTGCAGAAAGCGGCCGCTGACGCCGTGGCCGGTTTCGGGGAAGAAGCGCACGTCGGGCGTGCTGACGAAGAATTGCTGCTCGGGGAAGCTCAGGCCCTTGGTGAACTCGTAGCCCAGCAGCCCGCCCTGCACGGCGTAAGGCGTATTGGCGTACTCGGGCCAATCTTCCAGGCGCGCGCGCTCAAACCACTGAAAGCGCCGGCCGTTGGCCGTCAGCTCGTTGCTGATCGGCCGGCCGAACACGCGCTCGCCGCCGTACTGGTCGTAGAACGACTGGAACGCCGGGCTGATCGCGGCGTTCGGCTGGGCCAGGCTGCCCACGCCAGGCATGTTCGCGCTCGAGCTGTTGTTGGCCGCGCTTGCGACCGAAGCGCCGGCGCCGTCGCCCAGGCGCGGCTGCAGCGTCGGCTGGGCCGGCGGCGCGCTGTTGAAGCGCAGGATGTCGGTGCGGCCGGTGGCGGCGGCGATCAGCCACAGGATCAGCAGCAGCATCACCAGCAGCAGCGCGGCCGATTTCGCCTGCTCGCGCGCGGCCACCGCCTCTTTGGCCGGGTCGCGCGCGATCTCCTCGCCCACAATCTCGGCCACGCGCTCGCTCTCGATGCGCTTCTCGGCCAGCTCCTCGTTCATGGCCTGGTCGACGGCCTGCTGGATCAGCGTGCGGCGCTCGGCCTCGGATTTTTGCTCGAGGCGCCGGGTGGCCTGGCGGATGGCTTTGCGTAGCTCGGCGTCGTTGATGGAGTCGTCGCTCATGGGGCCTCCACTGGTATGTCCGGCGAATGCAATTCCCTAGCGGGCGAGCGCCTGGCCCAGCTGCTCGGCCAGCGTGCGCAGGTCGGCCTGGTCGGCCGCCTGGGGCTTCCACAGCCGCAGCGCGTTATCGCCCTCCCAGCGCGGGATGATGTGTACGTGGTAGTGAAACACGGTTTGCCCGGCGGCGGCGCCGTTGTTCTGAATGATGTTGACGCCGTCGGGCCGCAGCACCTCGCGCATAGCCAGCGCCACGCGCTGCACCGTGCGCGCCACCGCCGCCAGCGTCTCGGGCGGGATGCTGAACAGGTCGGCGTGCTCGTCTTTTGGGATCACCAGCGCGTGCCCGCGCGCGGCCGGGTTGATGTCCATAAACGCCAGCGTCGCGTGGTCCTCGTACACGCGAATGGCCGGGATGTCGCCGCTGACGATCCGCGAGAAGATCGATGGCATATGGCTCCTCGCTCGTTATACTAGGCAGTAAACAGTAACAGGATTTACGCGGTCGCCTGCGATATCGGCTCCTTCTGCCTGCGGCAGCATGGTGCTTCGCTTTCTTTTGTGCTGGATTTTGGCGCTTTGCGCCAAAATCCAGCACCATCCATGCAAAAGTACCGCTCTGCCGAAGGCAAAAACGCGCACCGCGTCAGTCCTGTAAACAGTAAGCAGCCCCGGCGATCCTATCGGCTGCGGCCGGCAGCCAGTTGTACGCGAGCTGTGCTAGCGTGCTCGCGCGAGCCAGCGCTGCAGCTCGGCCAGGCTCCAGGTGTTCGCCACATCCTCGGCGCGCGCCCAGCCGCGCCGCGCCGTCAGCACGCCCAGGCGCAGCCAGGGCAGGTTGTCGGGGTGGTGCGCGTCGCTGTCGATCGTGATCTTCGCGCCGAGCTCGAGCGCGCGCCGCACGCTTGGCGCGTCGAGGTCGAGCCGCTCCGGGCCGGCGTTCACCTCGAGCAGCGTGCCGGTGTCGGCGGCGGCGCGCGCCACCGCGTCGATATCGATCTCGGCGCCGGGGCGGCTGTCGATCAGCCGGCCCGTAGGATGACCGATGATGTCGACGTGCGGGTTACGAATGGCGCGCAGCAGGCGCTCGGTGGCCTGCTCGGGCGGCTGGCTCAGCTTCACGTGCGGCGATGCCACCACCACGTCCAGCTCGGCCAGCACGTCGTCGGGCAGCGCCAGCCCGCCGTCGGCGGTTATATCAACTTCAATGCCACGCAAGATCCGGAAGTTCACCCCGGCGGCGGCGTACTCGGCGTTGAGCGCGGCCACCTCGCCGGCCTGGCTGCGCAGCCGCTCGGCGTCGAGGCCGTTGGTGATGCCGAGGAAGGCGCTGTGGTCGGTGAGCGCGACGTGGCTGTAGCCGCGCGCGATCGCCGCCTCGGCCATGGCGCGTATGCTGGCCTTGCCGTCGCTCCAGTCGCTGTGCATGTGCAGGTCGGCGCGGATGTCGCCCAGCTCGACCAGGCGCGGCACCCGGCCGGCGGCGGCAGCCTCGAACTCGCCCGCGTTCTCGCGGATCTCGGGCGGGATCCACGGCAGCCCTACCGCCGCGTACACTTGCTCTTCGGTGGCGCACAGCAGCAGCGAGCCGTCGGCGCGCTTGAAGCCGTGCTCGCTGAAGCTCAGGCCCTGGGCCAGCGCGATCTCGCGGAAGCGGATGTTGTGGGCTTTGCCGCCGGTGAAGTGCTGCAGCGCCGAGCCCCACATCGCCGGGTCGAGCGCCAGCAGGTCGGCCTGCAGGCCGTTGTGCAGAAACACGGTGGCTTTCTCGGCGCCCGACGACTCGACGCGCGCCACCAGCGGCAGGCTGGTAAAGGCCTGCACCGTGGCGGCCGGGTCGCTGGTGGCGGCCAGCAGGTCGATGTCGCCGATCGTCTCGCGGCCGCGGCGCAGGCTGCCGGGTACAGCTTCTACGTCTCGCCCGACATCGAGTTCTTCTACTTCGCCCCGCCCACGCCCGGCCAGCGCCCGGTGCCGCTGGACGAGGGCGGCTTCTTCGACCTCACCACCACCGACGTGGCCGGGTCGCTGCGCAAGCAGACCATCCGCACGCTGGAGACGATGAGCATCCCGGTGGAGTACAGCTTCCACGAGGACGCCCCGAGCCAGCACGAGATCGACCTGCGGCACACCGATGCGTTGACGATGGCCGACAGCATCATGACCTTCCGCCTGGTGGTGAAGGAGGTGGCCGCCAGCCAGGGTGTGCATGCCACGTTCATGCCCAAGCCGCTGGAGGGCGTGCAGGGCAGCGGGATGCACGTCCACCTGTCGTTGTTCGACGGCGACACCAACGCCTTCTACGCCGAGGACGACCCGTACAGCCTCTCTGCGGTGGCCAAGGCGTTCATGGCCGGGCTGCTGCGCCACGCGGCCGAGATCACCGCGGTCACCAACCAGACGGTGAACAGCTACAAGCGACTGGTGCCGGGCTTCGAGGCGCCGGTGCACGTGAGCTGGGCGCGCAACAACCGCAGCGGCCTCGTCCGGGTACCCATCGCCAAGCGCGGCAACCCCAACGCCACCCGCCTGGAGTACCGCTCGCCCGATCCGTCGTGCAACCCCTACCTGGCCTTC
>CALLYN010000019.1 GCA_937858455.1 uncultured Kouleothrix sp. | reverse complement strand
AGGCCCGGCCAGGCCGCGCAGCGCCGACGCGCGCGGCGCCGGCGGAGTGCGCCGCTCGATCAGCCAGCCAAACAGCACGCCAAGCAGCAGCGCGAGCGCCAGGCCAGGGTACAGCAAAATCGCAAGCGTCGTACTCATAGGTTCTGCTCGGCCGCAAGGCGCCCGATCGCCTCAACGATTGCTTCGGGCGTGGGCGGGCAGCCGTCGAGCGTGCGCGCGCCGAGGCCCGGCAGATCGGCCACGCCGCCGCGGCCGAACGGGTGGCCGTCGATCGCGCAGCGGCCAACCGCCAGCAGCCGAATGTGCCCGCCGAGCCGCTGCCACAGCGCCTGGAACGCCTCGCGCGCGGGCGGCGTCAGCGGCCCGGTGAGCAGCAGCACATCGGCGGCAGCCGGCGAATCGGCCCAGGCCAGGGTTGCGGCGCCGGCCACGGCCGCCTCGATCTCGGCGTCGCAGCCGCCGCACGAGCCTGTGTTAATGCGGTAGACTTTGATCATAGCTAAAATGGCTGAAAGAACGTCAGGCCGCGCGAAACCTCGTTGATCGTCGAGAGCAGCGGCTGCGGGTACAGGCCGATCGCCAGGCACACCGCCAGCAGCAGCGCGGTGAGCAGCGCCATGCCGCGCGGCTCAGGATCGAGCCGCCGGTCGGCCGGGCGGTCGAGATCGGTGGTGCCGAGCAGAACCGGCGCCTCGTCGACGCGCTGTTCTTCCGAGCTGCCGAATAGCCGCTCGCGGGCCAGGCGCACGAGCGCCAGGAGCGCCAGCGCGCTGGCGAGCAGCAGCAGCACCAGGTACAGCCCGCCCTTGCGCGCGGCGGCCTCGTAGAGCAGCAGCTTGCTGGCGAAGCCGTTGAACGGCGGCAGACCCAGCAGCGCCAGCCCGCCGCCCAGCAAGCCAGTGCCGGCCACCGGCCAGCGCCACAGCAGGTCGTGCCGCAGCACATTCGCCGGCCGGCCGTCGGGGCGCTCGAGCAGGCCAATGCTCACGAACAGCAGCAGCACCACGATCGTCTGATTCCAGGCCTCGAACAGCGCGCCCGTCACGCCGACTTTGTCCATGGTCGCCAGGCCGAACAGCACCATGCCGGCATCGTACACCACCAGGTAGCCGATCGTGCGGCGGATGCTGGTTTGTGCCAGCGCCAGCAGCGCGCCGAGCAGCGCCGTGATAATGCCGAGCGCCAGCAGCAGCTGCATGCCGCGCTGGTTGTCGGGGCCGCCGACGACCTCGAATGGGTAGAACACCAGCTGAAACGAGACGATCAGGAACAGCAGGCTAGTCACATTCACCACCGCCACCACCAGCACCGACACCATCGGCGCGGCGTCTTCGGCCAGGTCGGGCAGCCACGAGTGGAACGGCACAATCGCCAGGCGCAGGCCGAAGCCCACCACCGCCAGCGCCAGCACGAGATGCGTCGGCGAGATGCGCGTGTTGGCGAGGTTCGGCTGGGCGGCGTTCACCAGCACAAAACCCATGTACATCATCACGCCGGCGATCAGCATGAGCACCAGGTATTTCAGCGCGGTGGCGAGCGTGGCGCGGCCGACCAGCGCCGAGCTGGCGGTTGGCAAATCGACGATCGCGAGCACCGCCAGCAGCCCGGTGCTGATCAGCAGCAGCGAGGCGACGAACGGCTCTTGCAGCAGCAGCAGGGTGGTGCTGGTCATGCCCAGGAGCATGAGCGCGATCGGCACAAAGTTCTCGCCGTGCGGGATGCGCCACGTCGCGAGCAAGGCCAGCGCGCCCACCGCCAGGAATGTGAGCAGAAACAGCCGGCCGAGCGGGTCGAGCGTCAGCGTCAGCCCCAGCAGGCGCGCAGGCTGGTCGAGCGGCAGCTGAAGCACCAGCGCGATCTGCGCCAGTACCGTGGCCACGGCCGCCGCGATCACCAGCCGGGTCTGCGTACGCAGTACAAAGCAGCCTGCGCCCATGGCGATCGGAAAGAATATCAGAAGCAGGTAGATCATAGCTAGCGCTTATACAGCTCGTTCAGCTCGAGCGTTTTCAGCCGGCCGTACAGCAGGCCGCTGAGGTAGGCGATCGACAGCGCGAGCACGATCTCGACCAGGCCGAGCAGCGCCAGCGGGAACACCTGCACGCTACTGGAGATCGCGGTGTAGAGCACGTCGATGCTGCCGATGCACAGCAGCAGGCCCAGGCCGACCTTCAATATATCGCCGGCCACCACCATGGTAAACAGGCCGATCAGCCCGAGCCAGTACCACACAAAGTCGATCGAATAGTCGGCGCCGATCGGGTAGAGCCGCGGCAGCGCCACGCTGGCGAGCGTCGCGAGCATCAGCGTCCAGAACGGGATGAAATAATCGGATGCGCGAAACGGCTCGGCGGCGCGCTGGCGTTGGGCGCGGCGCGCGGCGCGGCGCAGCTCGGCCAGCGAGAACTCGTCGAGATCCTCCTGATTATACTCGCGCGAGAACGTCAGCGCGGTGATCGCCAGGATCGCGGTGGCAGCAGCGCCGGTGATCAGCTTCACCAGCACGGTGGTGCTGAGCGCCAGGCCGCCGAGCTGCAGATCGGGCTGGATGAACTGCTGGCGCGCCAGGAACAGCGCCACGCCGACGTAGTTCAGCAGCAGCGCCGAAAAGGTGATGCGCCAGTCGCGCAGCAGCAGTATCAGCGCGCCCGAGAAGGCCACTAGCAGCACCGGCAGGTTTTGGGCAAGTATGGTCATGTAGCTTGGCCGGTAGCGACGGCGTTACGCTGCCGGTACTCGGGCTGGCGGTGAGCAGGTTGCGATTGGACCCGCACGGCGAAAGTGCTCACTGAATGAACAGCAGGACGACGACAATCACGGCGATCAGCAGGCCGGCCAGGTAGTAGCGCTGCTCGAACAGTGCCAGCCCACGCCGCAGCGCATCGCTGGCGAGTACAAGCGCGCGCCAGGCGCTGGCGAACGCCTCGTTGGGGGCAGCCAGCGCCGCCAGCGCCCGCAGGCTCGCGCCCAGGCCAGCCG
>CALLYN010000018.1 GCA_937858455.1 uncultured Kouleothrix sp. | reverse complement strand
CCAGCAGCGCGAACAGCGCCAGCGCGCCGGCCATGCGCAGCACGCGCCGCTGTGGGCGGGCCTGCGGCGCAGCCGAGGTCGTGGCGAAGGACGCGCGCAGATCGGCGAGAAACGCCGCCAGCGACGAGTAGCGCGCGTAGGGCGATTTCGCGAGCGCGCGCAGCAGCACCGCGTTCACCCCAATCGGCAGCGTCGGGCGGTACTCGGTGGGCGGGGCCGGCGGCTCGTAGATATGCGCGTGAACCACCGCAGCGGCGCCGCGCCCATGAAACGGGGGCACACCTGCGAGCAGCTCGTAGGCCACCGCCGCCAGCGCGTACTGGTCGCTGCGCGCGTCGGCACCGCGCCCGGCGGCCTGCTCGGGCGCCATGTAGTGCGGCGTGCCCAGCACCGCGGTGTCGACGGTGCTTTGCGGATTCTCGGCCATGTCGGCCAGGCCGAAGTCGATCAGCACGGCATGATCGCCAGGGCCGATCAGAATATTGCTGGGCTTGACATCGCGGTGCACAATGCCCATGTGGTGAGCGTAATCGAGCGCGCCACCGATCTGGCCGAGGATGTTCAGTGCGCGCTCAGCGCCGATCGGGCCAGCCTCGAGCACCTGGCGCAACGACGGGCCGTCGACATACTCCATCGCCAGAAAAGCGGTGTCGTCGAACTGGCCAAGCTCGTACAGCAGCGCGATATGTGGGTGGCGCAGGCGCGCGGCGCTGATCGCCTCGCGCCGCAGCCGCTCGACAAAGCCAGGCTGGTGCGCCAGCTCGGGCGACAGCACCTTGAGCGCGATCGAGCGGTCGAGTGCCGGCTCGTAGGCGCGGTACACCACGCCCACGCCGCCGCGGCCGATCTCCGCAATCACCTCGTAGCGCTCAAGCTGCGACCATGGCTGTATCATTCGTTCGCGCATGGCTGTTGCTGGGCAGGTCCTAACAACTGCTGGTATACTGTGCATCCATTCTAGCATTCCTTGAACCAGATGCCAAACTCAGCGCCGAGGGCCGCACCATGCACACTAAACAGCCGCCTTTCGCCGAACTCGTTCGCCAGGCCGGCGCGCGCGAGCCGCTCGATCGCCGGGCGTTTCTGCGTGGCTTCGCGCTGGCAGGGATGCTGGCCGGCGGAATGGCCGGGTGCGCCGCGCCCGTGGCCGAGCAACAGCCGCAGCCCCAAAGCGCGATCCCCACACCGCAGCCACGGCTGCGCGCCGCCTTCGCGCACAACGGCCTAAAGACGATCTGGAACCAGCGCGGCCGCGACACTGCGCGTATGCTCGGCCAGCTGCTGGGCATCGACGTAGTGAGCTACGATGGCGAGCTGAGCATCGACAAGCAGCGCCGCGACCTGGAGGAGATCGCCGGGCAAACCTGGGACTTTGTGGTGATCCACCCGCTGGCGGTGAACGCCTATATCGAGCCGGTGCGCCAGATCGTGGCCCACGGTATCCCGGTGATCGATATCGACACGCGCCTGGCCGACGACCTGAGCGACCTGGGCGTCGCTACGCTGCTCGAGCCCGACAACGTTTGGATGGCCGAGCAGGTGACCGAGGCGCTGGTCGAGGCGGCCCAGAGCACGAGCTTCGAGATCATTCATACGCAGGGGCTGCTGACGCACACCGGCGCGCAGGGCCGCGCCCTGGGCTTCCGCAATGTGCTGGCGCGCTACCCCGGTATCAAGGTGGTCGATGAAACCCCCGGCGACTGGGATGTCGACAAGGTCACGCGGCTGTGGGCCGACCTGCTGCAGCGCTACCCGAACGTGCGCGCGGGGTTCTGCCACAACGATGAGATGGCCCTGGCGGCGTTGCGCGCGATCAACCAGGCCGGCAAACAGGGCCAGATCCTGATCGGCGGCGTCGACGGCATCCCCGAAGCTTGCGCCGCCGTCGCGCGCAGCGATATGGTTGCCACCGTGCTGAACCCAACCGGCCGCATCCACGGCGGCGCGCTGTGGGTCGGCTACTTCCTGGCGACCCAAGGCCAGGCTGCGAACGTCCCGCGCTTTATTCGCGTCGACGGGGGAGTCATAGGCAAAGATACGGCAGCCGGCTACATCTGGCAGGGCGACCACCTGCTGATTTAGGGGCTCGGAAAGTCCACATCATCCTGCTTGGTGAGGGCGCGGGGGCGGCTTTGCCGCCCCGCAGATGCTTTTTCGCGCTCTGGCAGAGCGGCGGCTCTGCCAGAGCGCGAAAAACGGATATCTTTGGAGGGTCTGCGACCCTCCAAACCTCCCGTTGGATGATGACCAATTTCCAAGTCCCTTAGTCTACTGGCTCATTCGGCCTGCGGCAGTGTCGAACTGAACGATCGCGGTGTGGTAGAATAGCGCCGCGTACCTAGCCGAAAGCGAGGAAACGATGCGCGCGAGCCATACCAGCGAACAGTATGTGCCGATCGACGACACCCGGCTGTTCGTCGCCGAGCGCGGCCACGGCTACCCGATCATCGTGCTGCACGGCGGCCCCGGCCTCGACCACCACATGTTCGGCGATTACCTCGACCCGCTGACGGATCGCTTCAGGCTGCTGCTGGTCGACCAGCGCAGCCACGGCCGGTCGGATCGCGCGCCCGAGGACACCTGGACGCTCGCCCGCCACGCGCGCGATGTCGGCGAGCTGGCGCGCGCGCTGGGCCTGGCGCGCTACGCCGTGCTGGGCCACTCGTACGGCGCGTTTGTGGCGCTGCAGCACGCCGCCGCCTTTCCCGGCGAGGCCGCGCAGACGATCGTGTCGAGCGGGCTGCCGGCCGCGCGCTTTCTGGCCGAGGTCGAGGCGAACCTCGCGCGCTTCGAGCCGATCGAGCTGCGCGAGCAGGTGGCCAGCTCATGGGCGCGCGAGCAGGGCGCGCGCACGCAGGCCGATATGGCGGCAATCATGCACGACCAGTTTCCGTTCCACTTTGCCGACCCGCTCGACCCACGCATCGCCGAGTTCGAGGCGCGCAGCGCCGGGACGGTATACGCGCCCGACGTGCTGCGCCTGATGTCGAGCCAGAACTACGGCGGGATCGAGCTGGAAGATCGCCTCGGCGCGATCAGCCAGCCGCTGCTGGTGCTGGCCGGCCGCCACGACCGCACCTGCTCGGTGGCCGGCGCCGAAGCGATCGCGCGTGGCGCGCCGCACGCCGAGCTGGTGGTGTTCGAGCACAGCGGGCATATGACGTATGTCGAAGAGAACGAGCGCTACCTCGCGGCGGTGCGTGGCTTTCTCGCTCGGCACGCCACTTGAGCGCCAGGCTGCGGGTACTCGGCGCCAGCGGCACGCGGGGCCGCCCTGCCACACGCCCCACGCCGCCGCGCCGCCGTGGCAAAGCCACCACCTCACACTACGCCGACGATCGTACAAGGTAGAGGCGCCGAGTTGGGCTTGATCCCGCCAAGAAGCAAGCGCGCCGGCCTGGCCAACAGCCGGCGGCCCTGGGGCCGGCACAGCGGTCTGCTGCTGGCGCTGCTCGCCGGCCTTGCGCTGCGGCTGCTGCTGTGGGGCCGCGTCCCGCGCCTCGGCCTGATCTCCGATGAGGGCGAGTACCTCGCCGCCGCCGATTGGCTGGCGCACGGGCGCGGGTTCGCCTGGTACGCCGGCTATTTCTGGACGCGCGCGCCGCTCTACCCGCTGTTTGTGGCCGCGCACCTGCGGCTGTTCGCGAACAGCGTCGCGCCGATCTATGCCACGCAGGCGGCGCTCAGCTTGCTGAACGTGGCGCTGGTGTACCTGCTGGCGCGCCGCCTGGTCGGCACCCCGCCGCATCGCGAAGCGCTTGCGCCAGCCGGGGCCGCGCTGCTGATGGCGCTGTACTTCCCATTCGCGCTCTACAGCCAGGTGCTGCTCTCCGAGACGCTGTTCATCACGCTGCTGCTCGGCGCGTTCGCGGCGCTGGCCGAGTGGGCCGCGCGCGGCCGGCGCGCGTGGCTGATCGGCGCCGGGGCGCTGTTCGGGCTGGCCACGCTCGCGCGCAGCCTCACGCTGCCGTTCATCCCGATCGCGGCGCTGTGGCTGTTTGCCCAAAAGCCTAACGCCGAGCGCCAGGAGCCGGCGCACCCGATCGCGCGGCTCTCGATCGCCGGCTTGCGGCCCTACCCTGCGCTGATCTTTCTGCTCGCGGCAGCGCTGACGATCGCGCCCTGGACGCTCTACAACTCGCGGCTCTACGGCGGGCTGGTGCTGATCGACACCAGCGGCGCCTTCAACATCCTGCTGGGCGGGCGCACGGCCTACGACGGCAACCGCAACGACGCCGCCACCCGCGACTTCGCGCTGGCGCTGCTCGACACAACGCTGCAGCCGGCCGAGCGCGCGCGCAAGCTGATCGAGGGCCTACAGAACCTCCCGCTCCACGTCGACAATTTGCTGGCCCAGAGCGCCGCATCGGTGACGGCCAGCACGGGCGGTGCATCGCAGAGGACATAATCAGCCAGACCGCTCAATTCACGCAACGCTTCGACCAAGCGTTTGGCGCTCAACAAGGCCACGGGATTGGCCGCAATCGGTCCAGCCACCAGAACTTGGAGATTCTCGACGCTGGTCTTTTGCAAGGGTGGGGGGCCACTTTCAACCAGCCAAGTTGTCAACCCTTTGCTGTTGGGCAACCCAAAAATTTCGTGCTGTTGGGGGCGGCGCAGATCCCCATCGACCACGATCACACGGTCGCCTGCCTGCGCCATGACCACGGCGAGATTGGCCAGCGCGCTACTCTTGTCGGTCGTGCCGTCTGCGCTGGTGACCAGCACCGTATGCAACGGCTGCTCCAACCGAGCAAACTCAATATTCGTGCGCAAGCTCTGGTAGGCTTCCGCGGCGGCGCTACGTGGGTCGGTTAAGGTGATCAGGTTTGTCATACAATTCTCTTGCTCAGTTCATC
>CALLYN010000017.1 GCA_937858455.1 uncultured Kouleothrix sp. | reverse complement strand
TTTTGGCTGGTCGCGGCCACCGCCGTGGCCGCGACCAGCCAAAAATTTAGGGGAACAAATGAACGCGCAGACCGTTCGTGGGCTTGGGCGGGCCGCTTTGCTGCCGCTGCTGTCGATCATCACGGCGCTGGTGGTCGGCGGAGTGATCATCTGGCTCTCCGGGCCAAAGCTCAACGGCGATTGGCTCGGCGTCAAGTTTGTGCTCGACGGCTACGCCGGGCTGTTTCTGGGCGCGTTCGGCACGCAGAAGGCAATAATCGGCACGCTGGTGCGCGCCACGCCGTATATCTTCGCCGGCCTCGCGGTGGCGCTGGCCTTTCGCTGCGGCCTCTTCAACATTGGCGCCGAGGGCCAGCTGGCGATCGGCGCGCTGCTTGCGGCCGGCGTGGGCTTTGGTGTGAAGGGGCTGCCGGCGGTGGTGCACCTGCCGCTTACGCTGCTGGTGGGCATGCTCGGCGGCTTCGTGTGGGGCATGATCCCGGGCTTCCTGAAGGCCCGCACCGGCGCCCACGAGGTGATCACGACGATCATGCTCAACTACATCGCCGCGCAGATCTCGGGCTACCTGCTGAATGGCCCCTGGAAAGACCCGACCAATGTCACGGCGCAGACGCCGAAGATCGCCGAGGCCGCGCGCCTGCCCGCGCTGCTGCCGGGCCTGCACTGGGGCGTCGTGCTGGCGTTCCTTGCCGCGCTCGCCGTCTGGTACTTTCTGTGGAAGACCACCTGGGGCTTTGAGATCCGCACCGTCGGCGCGAACTCGTCGGCGGCGAAATACGCCGGCATCAATGTGTCGCGCAATGTCGTGCTGGCGATGGGCCTGAGCGGGCTGCTGGCCGGGCTGGCCGGCGCCGTGCAGGTGGCTGGCGTCAACTACCGCAGCACGCTTGGCTTCAACGTGGGCTACGGCTTCGACAGCATCGCGATCGCGCTGCTGGGGCGCAATACCTCGCTGGGCGTGGTGCTGTCGGCGCTGCTGTTTGGCGGCCTGCGCAACGGCGCCACGATCATGCAGTTCCGCACGCAGATCTCCTCCGATATTATCTCGGTGATCCAGGCGCTGATCCTGATCTTTGTCGCGGCCGAGCAGATCATCCGCTGGATCTATCGCGTTCCGGCGGCGCGCGACCAGGATGGCAAGGCGACGCTCAGCAAGGGATGGGGCAAGAGCTAGTAAGGTGGATGCATGTCACGCAATCGCTTCCTCTTCATTATCGGCACAGTCGTGGCGCTGATTATACTGACGGTGGTGCTGGGCCGCAACGCCGAGTCGCCCGAGATTGTGGCCGCCAGCATGCTCGCCACCACACTGCGCTTCGCTACGCCAATTACGCTGGGGGCGCTGGCGGGCCTGTTCTGCGAGCGCAGCGGCGTGGTGAATATCGCGATCGAGGGCATGATGCTCGCGGCCGCGATGGGCGCCTTTGTGGCTGCAGCCGTCACGCAGAACCTGGGCGTGGGCATTCTGGCGGGCATTCTCACCGGCGTGCTCATGGGCCTGCTGCACGCATGGCTGTCGATCACCTTTAAAGTCGACCAGATCGTCAGCGGAACGGTGATCAACATCCTCGCGGCCGGCCTGACCGGCTTTATCGACACGCAGGTGCTGAGCAAGGCTGGCCTGCGCTCGGCCGGGCTGCTGCCGCAGATACCGATCCCTATCCTCTCCGACCTGCCGGTGGTCGGCCCGATCTTCCGCCAGCAGCCGATCGCCTGGACGGCGATCATCCTGGTGGTGGTGGTGCACTACGTCATGTTCCACACGCGCTGGGGCCTGCGCACCCGCGCGGTGGGCGAGAACCCGCGCGCCGCTGATACTGTCGGCATTCGGGTGCACTACATGCGCTACATGAATGTGCTGATTGGCGCGGGCATCGCTGGCCTGGGCGGCGCCTACTTCACGCTCGAGGGCGTGCCCAGCTTCGAGACGCTGATCACCAATGGGCGTGGCTTTATCGCACTCGCGGCCATGATTTTCGGCGGCTGGACGGCGTTCGGCGCCTGGGCTGCCGCGCTGCTGTTCGGCGCCGCGAACGCCCTGCAGATCAACGCTCAGCAGTTTGGCATCCCTATCCCGTCGCAGTTCGTGGGCATGTTTCCGTACCTGCTGACGATCATTGTGCTGGCCGGCGTGATCGGCCGGGCCTACCCGCCTGCGTCGGTTGGCGTGCCGTACGAAACTGAGTAGAATGGCGCGTGAGCAGGTGCATGGTGGGCCTGCAGATTGCGCCTGTGGTCAGCCTGCCGCTTTGTCGCCTTGTCGAGGGTAGAGATGAGCCAACCTGAAGTCGTGCTCGAAGCGCGCAATGTCACGAAAACCTTCCCTGGCGTGGTGGCCAACAAGGATGTGAGCCTGAAGCTGTATCGCGGCGAGGTGCTGGCGCTGCTGGGCGAGAATGGCGCCGGCAAGACCACGCTGATGAACATTCTGTATGGCCTGTACCACCAGGACGCCGGCGAGATGCTCGTGCGCGGCGAGCCGGTGCGCATCAGCAGCCCGAGCGAGTCGATCCGCCGCGGCATTGGCATGGTGCACCAGCACTTCATGCTCGTGCCGGTGTTCACCGTCGCCGAAAATATCATGCTTGGCGCCGAGACGGTGAAGGGCCTCGCGCTCGATCTCACCGCCGTGCGCAAGCGCATTCGCGAGCTGTCGCAGCAGTATAACCTGAACGTCGACCCCGACGCGTATGTCAAGGATCTGTCGGTAGGCCAGCAGCAGCGCGTCGAGATTATCAAGGCGCTGTATCGCAAGGCCGATATCCTGATCCTCGACGAGCCGACCGCTGTGCTGACGCCGCAGGAGGCCGACCAGCTGTTTGCCGTGATCCGCACGCTCAAGGCCCAGGGCACCTCGCTGATCTTTATTTCGCACAAGCTCAAAGAGGTGCTGGCGATCTCCGATCGGATCATGGTGCTGCGCCGCGGCCAGGTGGTCGGCGAAACCTCGCCAAAGGGCGCCACCGAGCGCAGCCTGGCCGAGATGATGGTTGGCCGCAGCGTGCTGCTGGAGGTCGACAAAGGCCCGCCGCACCCTGGCGCGGTGGTGCTCGACGTGCGCGACCTGTGCGTCAACGACGATCGCGAGCAGCAGGTGGTCAATAGCGTGTCGTTTGAGGTGCGCGCCGGCGAGATCGTCGGCGTCGCGGGCGTGCAGGGCAACGGCCAGACCGAGCTGGTCGAGGCGATCACCGGGCTACGCCATGTGCAATCCGGCCAGGTGCTGATTGGCGGCGACGACATGACCAACGCCGTGCCGCGCCGGGTCACCGAGGCCGGCACCGCGCACGTGCCCGAGGATCGCCAGGAGGATGGCCTGGTGCTCAGCTACTCGATCGCCGATAACCTGGTGCTGAACACCTACTACCGCGCGCCGTTCGCGCGCGGCGTGGTGCTCGACGAGGCCAAGATACGCGAGAACGCCGACGCGCTGGTGAAGAAGTTCGACGTGCGCACGCCCTCTTCGGCCGTGCCGGTCGGCAACCTGTCGGGCGGCAACAAGCAGAAGGTGATCATCGCGCGCGAGCTATCGCGGCCGGTGAAGCTGGTGATCGCCGCTCAGCCAACGCGCGGCGTCGACGTGGGCTCGATCGAGTTCATCCACCAGACGATCGTGGCCGAGCGCGACCGCGGCGCGGCGGTGCTGCTGATCTCGGCCGAGCTTGACGAGATTATGTCGCTGGCGGATCGGATTGCGGTGATGTACCACGGCCAAGTGGTGGCGATCGTGCCGGCCGGCCAGGCGACGCGCGAGGATCTGGGGTTGCTTATGGCCGGCGCTGCAATTGAAGCCACATCCGGCTGATCGCGCACTCTCCGGTCACAGATTGCGGTTGGCCCAGGCCAGAAACTCCGACAGCGAGAACACCGCCAGCAAGTTGTCGCCGGCCTGGTCGCGCAGCCACTGGAGCGCGCCTGGGCGCTGGCCGCCGCCGTCGGCGATCACCAGCGCGGGGCAGGGGTAGCACTCTTTGATATTGTGCACGAGGTAGGGGAACTTTTCGTCGACGCTGCCGGTCGACTGCTGCCACTTGACCTCAATCGCCAGCCCGCGCGGAAACAGCGGCGCGCCGTACACCCAGAAGTCGGCGTTGAGCGGCAGGCCGTAGATGCTCGGCCCGATCGGGTACTGCGCCACAAACAGCCGCGCCGGCCGCACCGGGCGGCCAAAATCGCGAAACATCGCCGTCTGCTCGGCGAGCGGTTCGGCGGCGCTGGCCTGCTGGGCCGAAAGCTCGGCATACCCCCGGCCAGTCAGCACCCCCCGCACCGTCGACTCGGCGACGCTGCCGGTTGACTCGGCGCGTAGCGATCGTATTCGTTCGGGTGGCGTGCGGCTCACGGCATACCTGACGTTACTGAATTCAAGTCGACATAGTATACCATCAAATCTGCCGAAGGCGTAGTACGCCAACCGCGCGTGTTCTAGCCAGGCGCCAGACACAGCAGCGCCGCTCCCGCGTGCGGGAGCGGCGCTGCTGTGTCTGGTGCTGCCGTGCGGCGCTACGACTGGAATGTCATCGCCACGCGGCCGAACTGCAGGCGCGAGCCGCTCTTGATCGGCGTCGGCACGTCGGGCTCGAGGCGCGCGCCATCGACGCGGGTGTAGTTGGTGCTATGCAGGTCGGCGATTGCCCACTGGCCATTGCTGTGCGACAGGCGCGCGTGCTGCCGGCTCACGCCACCGGTCTCGCCGCCGTACGGCGTCAGGTCGATCTCGGGGAAGATCCCGCTGATCGGGTCCTCGCGGCCAACGATGATCTCGGGCTTGTCGGTGGGCAGGCGCAGCTCTTTGCCGTCGTCGAACACCAGCCGTGGCACGGCCGGCGCGCTGCTCGGCGCGGGCGGCGGCGCCACTG
>CALLYN010000016.1 GCA_937858455.1 uncultured Kouleothrix sp. | reverse complement strand
ATCTGGCCCTGCGGTCCACGCAGCGTGCCGGCCTTGTGGGCCATCAGCTTGGTGGCCTGGGTTTCACTGAGCTGGCCGGTGAGCTTGGCGTAGGAAGTGGCGAAGTGGTTGTGCCAGAAGAGGGTCATCTTCTCCTGGAGCGGACGGTTGGTGTGCACCATCCGGAACAACCAGCGCTGACGCGCGTCGGTGATGACGCTCACGGGCGAGAAGGCACCGCGAATCGTCATCTGCACGTAGCCGGCCTGGCCGATCTTGTCGTCGACGTCGTCAGGAACGTCTTCGTAATTCGTCAGGAGGTCGACCGCGCCCTGGATCGAGAGGCGTCGGTACGTATCCAGTTCATCGCTGCGGGCGCCGAAGCCGGCACGCCGGAGCAGATGCTCGTACTGGCGGTCGAGAGGCAGCGCCATGGCCAGCGCGCTCCAGGAGGATTCCAGGGTTCCCGTCGCGAGGCCGGACATCGGCCACCCGCGAGTCGCCGTGTGTGGGGGCCGGCGACCCGAACAGGATACGCAACTGACGAGGCAAACCGCAAGGTTCCGAGTCGGCGCGCTATACTCGCCATGCACTCGCGCGGCCACGCGCGAGCGCGGCTACGCCCAGGCGATCGGCGAGATCGAAGAGGGCCTGCACGGCGTAGCAGCGCCGGTGCGCGGCGCCGACGGCACGGTGGTGGCGGCGCTCAGCGTCTCGGGGCCATCGTACCGCATCGCGCCCGACCGCCTCAGGGAGTTTGGCGCGCTGGCGATCGCCGCCGCGGCACGAATCTCGAACCGCCTCGGCTACTACGGCTAGGCACCGCCACGCGGCGGCTCAGCAGATCGACATGGCTCGGCGGCCTCCGATCTGCTTTCGCTATTCACAAAGGAGCAACCCTGTGAAAACCAGCCTGCAGATCGCCTCGGAGGCCCACATCGAGCACATCCGCTCGGTGGCCGAGCGCCTGGGCATCCCCGAGCAGTATATCGAGTACCACGGCCGCTACAAGGCCAAGATCGACCTCAGCCTGCTCGACAGCTACCGCGACCGGCCGCTTGGCAAGTATATTCTCGTCACCGCGATCACGCCAACGCCGCTCGGCGAGGGCAAAACCACCACCACGATCGGCCTGGGCATGGCGCTCAACCGCCTGGGCAAGAATGCCGCGATCGCCCTGCGCCAAAGCTCGCTCGGCCCGGCGTTCGGCATCAAGGGCGGCGGCGCCGGCGGCGGCTACAGCCAGGTGGTGCCGCTCGAAGAAAGCATTGTGCACCTGAACGGCGACATCCACGCGATCGGCCAGGCCCACAACCAGATCGCTGCGCTGGTGGACAATAGCTGGTACCACGGCAACCCGCTGAACATCGACCCGCAGCGCATCGCCATCCGGCGCGTGCTCGACGTCAACGACCGCTTTCTGCGCCAGATCACAATCGGCCAGGGCGGCGAGAAGAACGGCATTCCGCGCGATACCGGCTTCGACATCACCGTCGCCAGCGAGCTAATGGCCATCCTGGCGCTCGCGACCGGCAACACCAACACCGCCGCGCTGAAAAGCATGCGCCAGCGCATCGGCCAGATGGTGGTGGCGTTCACCGCCGACGGCAAGCCGGTGACGGCCGACGACGTGCGCGCCGCCGGCGCGGCCACCGTGATCATGCGCGAGACGCTGAAGCCCAACCTGATGCAGACGATCGAGAACACCCCGGCGTTCGTGCACGCCGGCCCGTTCGCCAACATCGCCCACGGCAACTCGTCGATCGTCGCCGACCAGATCGGCCTGCGCGTGGCCGACTATGTCGTCACCGAGGCCGGCTTCGGCATGGACATGGGCGGCGAGAAGTTCTTCGATATCAAGTGCCGCGCCTCGGGGCTGTGGCCGGCCGCGGCGGTGGTGGTAGCCACCGTGCGCGCGCTCAAGAGCCACACCGGCAAGTACAAGATCACCCCCGGC
The DNA here is from genome assembly GCA_937858455.1 of uncultured Kouleothrix sp. Classification (GTDB taxonomy): domain Bacteria; phylum Chloroflexota; class Chloroflexia; order Chloroflexales; family Roseiflexaceae; genus Kouleothrix. The sequence continues at coordinate 2,707 of CALLYN010000016.1, read as the reverse complement.
AAGCCGCTGCCGCCCGAGCTGCTGGCCGAAAACCCCGACGACGTGCTGGCCGGCGGCGCGAACCTGCGCAAGCAGATCGAGAACGCGCGCGCCTTTGGCGTGCCGGTGGTGGTGGCGCTCAACGCCTACCCCGACGACAAACCCTCCGAGATCGAGGCGGTGCGCCAGATCGCGCGCGCCGCCGGCGCCGACGACATGGCCGTCAGCACGGTTTTCGCCGAAGGCGGCGCCGGCGGCCTCGACCTGGCCCGCAAGGTAGTGGCCGCCGCCGAGCGCTCGCGCGCCACGCCGCAGTTCCTCTACCCGCTCGACATGCCGATCAAAGACAAGATCCACACGATCGCCACGCGGATCTACGGCGCCGACGACGTGAGCTATACCGACGTAGCCAGCCAGCAGATCGCCTCGTTCGAGGCCAACGGCTTCGGCAATCTGCCGATCTGCATGGCCAAGACGCACCTGAGCCTCAGCCACGACGCCAAGCTCAAGGGCGCGCCGTCCGGCTACACCTTCCACATCCGCGAGGCCCGCGCCAGCGTCGGCGCCGGGTTTATCTACCCGCTGGCCGGCGATATGGTGACCATGCCGGGGCTGGGCACGGCCCCCTCGGCGCACAGCATCGACATCGACGAAAACGGCAACACCGTGGGGCTGTTCTAAGAGCCTGCCTGAAGAGGAAGCACATGACCGAAGCAACCGATCGCCGGCGCGAGCGGCGCGCGCGCCAGGCCAACGCGGCCGGCGCGGCGCGCATGCGGCCGATCAGCTACGACCTGCCGGTGTACGAGCTGCTGCGCCCCGAGGGCGTGCAGCGCGTGCACGATATGTCGATGCGCATTCTGGGCGAGCTAGGGATCGACTTCTACGACGAGGAGGCGCGCCAGATCCTGAAAGACCACGGCGCCGATGTGCGCGGCGAGACGGTTTTCTTCGACGAGCAGCTGATCCTCAAGTATGCGGGCATGGCGCCTCGCCAGTTCACGCAGCTGGCGCGCAACCCGCAGAACAACGTCACCATCGGCGGCAACCAGATCGTGTTCGCGCCGGTGTACGGCTGCCCGTTCGTGCAGGATCTCGATCGCGGGCGGCGCGAAGCCACGCTGGCCGACTTCCAGAACTTCGTCAAGCTGGCCTACATGAGCCCCTACATCCACCACTCCGGCGGCACTGTCGTCGAGCCGACCGACGAGCCGGTGGCGACGCGCCACCTCGATATGCTGCTCAGCCACATCAGCTATAGCGATAAGGCGTTTATGGGCTCGGTGACGGCCGGCAAGAACGCTGCCGACAGCGTGGCCATGGCCGAGATCGTGTTTGGCGCCGATGCCATCCGCGAGCACCCCGCGCTGCTCTCGCTGATCAATGTCAGCAGCCCGCGCCGCTTCGACGACCGCATGCTTTCGTGCATCAAGGTGTACGCGCGCGCGCGCCAGGCGATGATCATCACGCCGTTCATCCTGGCCGGCGCCATGGGCCCCACCAGCATCGCCGGCACGGTGGCCCAGCTGAACGCCGAGGCGCTGGCCGGCATCGCGCTGTGCCAGATGATCAGCCCCGGCACGCCGGTGATCTACGGCTCGTTTCTCTCGACGATCGATCTGCAAAGCGGCGCGCCGACCTTCGGCACGCCCGAGAGCCAGGTGGCGCTGTATATCAGCGCGCAGATGGCACGCCACTACGGCCTGCCGTTCCGCGGCGGCGGCACCTTCTCCAGCTCGAAGCTGCCCGACGCCCAGGCCGGCTACGAGTCGATCATGGTGATGATCCCGACGATCATGGCGCGCACGAACTTCGTGCTGCACGCCGCCGGCTGGCTCGAAAATGGCCTGGTGTCGGGCTACGAGAAGTTCGTGCTCGACTGCGAGATCCTGGGCATGCTGCACACGTGGGCCAAGGGCGTCGACCTTTCCGACGAGGCGTTCGCGTTCGACGCGTTTCAGGAGGTGCCGCCCGGCGGCCACTTCCTCGGCACCGGCCATACCATGCGCCACTTCCGCGACGCGTTCTACCGCGCCGAGCTGTTCGACTACAACTCGGCCGAGCAGTGGGAGCTGAACGGCGCGCCCGACAGCTACGCCCGCGCCAACGCCAAGGTCAAGCAGCTGCTGGCCAGCTACGAGCAGCCCGCGCTCGACCAGGGCACCGCCCAGGCGCTGCGCGAGTTCGTGGCGCGCCGCAAGGCCGCGATCGCGCTCGAGCCGCACGACTTCTAGCTTGGGCTGTTTTAGCACCCCTGCCCCCGCCCTCCAGCGGCGGGGAGTGAGGACAGGATGACCGCAATCATGAAAGAGGCGCGCCGCGCGCCGGGCAGCGAGTTGCTCAAGAACCACCCGCGCCTGCTTGAGCTGGCCTACGCGGCTTCGAAGCGGCTGATCGCGCTGGGCTACCCGCTGGCCCGCCGGCTCGCGCCGCGCCTGGCCGAGCGCGCGATGGTGCGCAGCGAAGAGCTGCTCAAGGGCTACGCATTTAACTGCCAGATGTGCGGCCAGTGCATCCTGCACAGCACCGGCATGACCTGCCCGATGAACTGCCCCAAAAACTTGCGCAACGGGCCGTGCGGCGGAGTGCGCCCCAACGGCCACTGCGAGGTGATCCCCGAGCTGCCCTGCGTGTGGGCGCAGGCCTGGGAGCGCAGCCGGCATATGCTGATCTACGCCGACGAGATCAAGGTCGTCCAGCCGCCGGTCAACCGCCAGCTCCAGGGTAC
>CALLYN010000015.1 GCA_937858455.1 uncultured Kouleothrix sp. | reverse complement strand
GTGCTACGAGTACCCCTGCATCGCGCGGCTCAAGCTGGCCGATGGCAGTTTTGATGACAGCGCCACCGACTTCGGCTTCTTGGGGCCGCCGACTGCTGATCGCGCGCCGGGCGATCCGGGCGCCAATGGCCGCGTGATCTATCGTTTCCCGAGCACGCTCAACAGCGACGGTCGCGCAGAGTCCATCGCCGTGACCACGACGGCAGAGGGCAAGACGCTGGTCGCGGGCACCTGCGCGTTTACCGGATCGGCGTATGAAGAACTGTGCCTCGCCAAGTTCAACCGCGACGGGACCTGGGACGCCGACTTTCGCGGCGACTCGTTGCCCGTGGGGCAGGGCGGACGCGTGCGGATCGCCACAACCGACGAGCAGGGCATCGCGCGGTTCGCCGGCCTCGCGCTTGCCGACGGCCAGCTGCTGCGGGTTACCTGCGAGCCTCAGCCGAGCGATGCGTAGTGCGGCGTTGCGGCCTGCAAACTACAGCGCTGGGCGGACGGCGAATTGTTTGTGCATATATTCATTATATTCTTACAGAGATAGTTGTGCAGCGTACTATTGACGGTACATTGTTTGAATAGGCCAATACTATTGGTCTAAAAAGGCTTGTGCTTATCGCCGATATACGCTATGATGTATGGTACCTTCCCAGAAGTATATGTGCGGTGCGGAGTGAGTGTATGGCTTTCTACTGAGAGGTGGTAGGTGGTTACATGCTCGATGACACCGAATTGGGGCGTTGGCTGGCACTGGCGCGATTGCTGAACCAGGATCCGGCCTGGCGATTGCCCGACGCCGATCTAGAAAGGTATGCCCGAGCAATGGGTTCCGACGCCGGCATGCCTGAGAAGCAACGGCGGGCGAAGTTGCAGAACTATCATCTCGACCATCGGCAGGTACAGGCGCTGCTCAACCAATCCGACCCAAGCTACAACATCGTGTGGGCGGATCTTTCCGACCGCGTACGAGAGCTGCTGAAGCTCAAGATCGGCTCAGCGTATGGGTACGAAGATAGCGCTACTGTGATCGATGAGCTGGCACAAACCGTGCTTACCAATATCTTCGAGAATCTCGCGCAATTTCGCTATGCCAGCCGGCTCCATACCTGGATCTTTGCGATCGTCAGCAATCATATCACGCACTACTACCGTAGGCAAGGCACCAAGAAGCGCGGCGGTCAAAGCGACATTGTCTCGCTCGAACAGCAGATCGAGCAGGGCAATTCGGCGTATGACGCCTTCCATCCAGCGCCGTC
>CALLYN010000014.1 GCA_937858455.1 uncultured Kouleothrix sp. | reverse complement strand
CCGCGCGCCGGTGGCTCGGTCGCCGCCAAAGATCGCCGGCCGTACGGGGTTGCCCGTCACCAGCGTGCGCGCGCGCAGCGCGGGCGGCAGCTCGGCGGCGGCGCTCGCAAACGAAAGCGCAATGCGCGTAGCGAAGCGCGCGGTGATGCGGTTGGCCAGGCCGATCTGCACCGTCTGCTCGTGGGTGAGGATCGGCCGGCGCAGCAGCCAGGCCGCGAGCACCGGCGGCACGCCGACATACCCGCCGGTACTCAGGACGACATCGGGCGCGAAGCGCCACACCAGCGCCAGCGCCTGGGCCACGCCCACCGGCACGCGCAGCGCGTCGGTCGCGTTTTCCAGGCTGAAGTAGCGCCGCAGCTTGCCCGTCTCGATGCCCACAAAATCCAGCCCGGCCGCCGCGACAATCCCCTGCTCGATGCCGCGCCGGCCGCCGACGTAGCGGAACACTGGCTGGCAGCCGGCGGCCGTAGCCAGCTCGCGCGCCGCGTCGATGATCGCCAGCGCCGGGCTGATATGGCCGCTGCTCCCGCCGCCGGTCACAAGAATTCGGATAGTTCGCATGCAGGCTATTGTAGCATTCATTCACAGGGCATACGCGGTCGCCTGCGATATGGCCTTGTTTCTGCCTGCGGCAGCTATGTGCTCAGATTGTGGCGCTTTGCGCCACAATCTGAGCATCATCCAGGAAAAAGTACCGCTCTGCCGAAGGCAAAAACGCGCAGCGCGTAAGATGGTACGTGTTCATCTTCCGTGGGCGGTTTTTCCGCGCTCCGCGCGGAAAAACCGCCCACGATACGGAGCATAGTACCGCTCTGCCGAAGGCTGAAGGCGCCAACTGCGTAAGTCATACTAGTATTCGCGCATGCGGGCGAAGCACGTGCGGCCGGGCAAATGCCCCTGCAGGCAGCCTAGCGCAGCTCTTTGCTGCTGTAGCCCAGCAGGCGGCGCGCCACCACCAGGCGGTTGATCTGGCCGGTGCCCTCGTAGATGTCGTTGATACGCGCGTCGCGCATCCACTTCTCCACCAGCAGCTTGCACGAGTAGCCCTCGGGCCCGAGCAGCTCGACTGCCTTCTGCGCCACGAAGTTTGCCACCGCGCCGGCCTTCACCTTGCACATCGAGGCCTCGAGCGTATTTTCCTCGCCGGCGTCCATCTTGGCGGCAGCTTTCAGCACCATCAGCCAGGCCGCGCGGTGCTGCGCTTCCATCTGCAGCAGGTCGCGCTCGATCGCCGTCTGCTGGTGCAGCGGCACGCCATAGCGCACCTTGACGCCGCGATCCTTCAGGTATTTAGCGGTGAACTCAAGCGTCGCCCGGCTGATGCCCATGGCGCCGGCAGCCACCGCCGGCCGCGTGGCGTCAAACGTCTTCATGGCGCCGCGGAAGCCCTTGGGCGCGCCCTCGGCATCGCTGGCGCGCGCCACCTCGGCGCTGCCGAGGATGTTGTCGTAGGGAATGCGGCAGTCTTGAAACACGATCGCCGCCGTGTCGGAGGCGCGGATGCCATGCTTGTGCTCGAGCTTGGCCACGGTCATGCCCGGCGTGCCCGACTCGACCACGAACGGCTTCATGCCCGCGCGGCCGGCCGAAGGGTCGACGGTGGCCCACACCACCACAAAGCCCGGCGACTCCTTCGCGGCCATCAGGCCGCTGGTGACAAAGATCTTCTCGCCGTTCAGGATCCACTGCTTGCCGTCGTCGGTGAGGCGCGCGGTGGTGCGGATCGAGGCGGTGTCCGACCCGGCGTGCGGCTCGGTCATGGCCATAGCGCCCCACTTCGGCTCGCCCTCGGCAAAGCGCTTCAGGAAGCGCTCCTTCTGCTCGGGGGTGCCGGTGGCCTCCACCGCCGCGCCGCCCAGCGCGCCGCCGGGGGTGCTGAGGTACAGCCCGGCATCGCCCCACGAGAGCGCCTCGACGGTGTGGATCATCAGCAGGTTGCCGATGCGCGGCTTCTTCTCACCGCTCGAGCTGCTCTTCTCGCTCGACACCGACAGCGTGCGGCCGCCCTGGGCGCGCACCGTCTGCCAGATCATATTAATATAGTCCCACGGCCGCTCGCCCTCGTGCTCGTCGTAGTAGCGCGCCACCGGGCGCATCACTTGCTCGCCGAGCATCGTCAGCAGCTGCATCTGGCGCTCGATCGGGGTGGGAAGCTCGAAATCGATCATGTCATAACTCCATTGTTGAAGGTTGGCAGGTTAAAGGGCTGCAGATTACTGCATCGCCTTGTTGCGCAACCTGGAACATTCTAGCGGTTCAACCTTCAACCATTAAATCATCGCCATCCCGAGGAACGTGGTGAAGCCGCGGCCATTGCGCAGCCAGCGCTCGACCGGGTGCTCGCGGATGTAGCCGTGCCCGCCCAGCACCTGCACGGCCCGGTCGGTCACAAACAGCACGGCCTCGTCGGCGTACTGCTTGGCCAGCACAGCCGTCTGCGTCGCGTCTTTGTTCTGGTCAAGCGTCCAGGCGGCCTCCCAGGCCATCAGGCGCGCCGCGTCGATCTCGATCGCCATCTCGGCCAGCATAAACGCGATCGACTGGTACTGCGCGATCGGGCGGCCGAAGGTTTCGCGCTGCTTGGCGTAATCGCGCGCGTACTCAAACGCGCCGCGCGCCACGCCCACCGCAAACGAGGCCAGCGCCACGCGCGAGTAGTTCAGCAGCAGGTCGATGTTGCAGCCGGCGTCGCCGCCCAGCCGCGCGTCGCGCGGCACGCGCACATCCTCGAGCTTCACCTCGTACGTCGGCAGCGCGCGCAGGCCCATGTTCTTCTCGCGCTCAAGCACCGTCACGCCGCTGGCGCCTTTCTCGACGACAAACGCCTGCGTGGCGCCGCTCTCGCGGGCGTACACCAGCATCATCTCGGCGTCGGCGGCCAGCGGAACAAACGCCTTGTGGCCATTCAGCACATAGCTGTTCTGCGCGCGCTCGGCGGTGGTGCTCAGCGCGTGCGGGCTCCAGTCCCAGTGCGGCTCGATCAGCGCGGCGGTAGCCGGCACGAAGTTGGCGTCGGTGAGCCTGGGCAGCCACTTCTTCTTCTGCTCGTCGGTGCCGCAGTGCAGCAGCGGGATGCCGAACAGGTTCGGCGCCAGCAGGTACATGCTCATCGGCAGGTCGCCGTAGGCCAGCTCCTCGGCCGCCAGCACGCCCGTCACCGCCGAGTGCTCGTCGCCAAAGCCGCCGTACGCCTCGGGTATCGCGCTCGGCAGCAGGCCCAGCTCCCAGCCGGTGGCGATCAGCTCGGGCGGGGTGGCGCCGTGCTCGTCGGCGTCGTGGGCGGCCGGGCGCACCCGCTCGGTGGCGTAGCGCCGCACCGTCTCGATGATCAGCTGCTGCTCATCATTAGGCGTAAAAGAGATCATTGGTATCTCCTATCCTTAGAGGGGTCTGCTCGTGACAAGATCGGCGGGTTGCGCGCAGGGTGCAAAGGCGATACTCAGCGCAAAGCCAGCCTGCCGCCCGAGCATCGCACGAGCCTATCACGAAGCCAGCGCGCCGATCTGCATCAGCAGCGGCAGGCTGCCTTCGAACTTGAGCTTGCCGGTCATGAACGCCATCTGGCCATTCAGGTCGCCGCGCAGCATGGCCTGGTAATCGTCGGCGGTCATGCGCATTGTCAGCGTCGGCTCGGGCTGGTTGCTGAACACCATCGTGCTTTCCCACGAGCTTCCGTCCGAGCGTGTCAGGTCGAGGTTGACCGTGCCCTTGAGGTTTTGCACAACGCTCACCTTTCCGCGCTGCACAAAATCGACAAACGTATCGGTTGCGCCGTCGCTGGCCACCGCGCGCCAGGAGTCGTAGCTCATCTGCACGAGCAAGTCGGGATCGCTCACCGCGCCCGGCAGCACCTCAACCTGCGGCCCGGCCGAGCGCAGGGTGTAGGTGCCGCCATTCTCGCCACTGATCTCAACAACCGCCGTAAGCGGCGGCTGTGCGTTGGCGGTGTCGGGCGCGGCCGCAACTGCGGCGGCATACTGCTGCGGAATAAGCTCTTCGAAGTACGACTGAACGGTGACATCGGCCATGTGGCGCTCCCTTCTCGTGCAGCGATTGCTTTGTGTGTCTACACCGACACTATGGATGCGGTCGTCGTGGAAAAAATGGCGTGTGCCGCGTCCCCTCGCGGCATGACGCAGTGTACCATGGCCATGTTGCGCCGATGTTGCGAATATGTTGCAGCGCCGCGTGCTAGCCTGTGGCGGCCAGCGCTGCGGCCAGGCGCCGCACGCCCGCGCCAATCTGCATCGCGTCGAGCGCGGTATATCCCAGCAGCAGCCCGCCCGGCCGCGGCGTCTCGAGCACATAGCGCGCCAGTGCCGGCGCCTCGACACCCGCAGCGGCA
>CALLYN010000013.1 GCA_937858455.1 uncultured Kouleothrix sp. | reverse complement strand
CGCGCCGCGCGCGAACGGGTCGGCGGTGGCGCCGTCGGCGGCGTAGTACTCGCGGGTCAGCAGCCCCACTACCGCGCCATTCGCTAGCACCACCAGCCGCCGGCCGGGCTGCTCGTCGCGCAGCTCGCGCGCCTGGCGCAGGCCCATGCTGTCGATCTCGATCGCTGCCACTGGCGCGGGCAGCCCGGCCAGCGCGCCGATCGGGCTGTCCAGCGTGGCCTGCGGGTTGGCCGCGCCGATCTGCTCGATCTCGTTCCAGCGCACCACGATAAACTGGGCGCCGTCGGCGGGCCAGACGACATAGCGGTAGCTGCGCTCGGCCTGTTGGCCGCCGAGCATGCCATACACCGCCGCGACAGTGTCGGCCGCCGACACCTGGATGTAGTTTGTGTTCAGCTCATCGCGAAGGCCTGCCATTGCTACCTCCGTTCGCTCAGGCGCTGCTGGAGCCGCGCCCATGGAAATTCGGCCGGGTCGTTCGGGTCGTCCGGGCTCAGGTCGCTCCAGCGCCGTAGCGCGTCGGCCGGCAGGCCATGGCGCGCGCGCAGCGTGCCTACGAGCCAGGCCAGCGCGTCGAGCTGGCCGTCGGCATAGCCCGCCGGCCCGCGCTCGGCGGCAATGCCCAGGCTCACGCGGTTGATGTTCTGCTCGCGCCCGCGCCACTCGGCCATGCCGGCGTGCCAGGCCGCCAGATCGTCGTCCACCAGCTGGTAGATTGCGCCGTCGGCGGCAACATAGTAGTGCGGCATGGCGCGCGCCTCGGGGCTGAGGTAGCCTGCCAGCGCGGCGTCGGCCGGGCCGGCGTCGCTGTGCAGCACGATCAGGGCGATCTTCGAGCCGCTGCGCGCGCCGAACGCGGTTGGCATTGCCTCGGGCGCGCCATACTGCAGGATGTGGAACGGCGCGGCGCCGGGCTCGCTGGCGGCGGCGCGTGGCGCCAGGCGATCCGAGAGCACGGCCGGGCGGGCCGGCGCGCCGGCAACCAGCTGGCTGAGCCGGCGCACGTCGCTCCAGTTTGGCACCACGTTATACAGCGTATCGGTGGCGTACACCTGGATCGCGTACTGCGCCGACCCCACCGCCACGCGGTACGAATCCGACAGCGGCGCGCCCAAGTTCCAGCTGCGCGCCAGCTGGTGAAATGCCCAGTCGGGGTGGTACACCGCGCCCGAGCGGGCGTATGTTTGTGTCAGCAGCGCGTCGCGCAATCGCACCGAGGCGGCGTCGGCGCTGGCGGCCAGCTCGCTGACGCGGTGAATGTCGCTCCAGTTTGGCACGCGATTGTAGAGCGTGTCGAGCGCGAACACCTGGAAGCTGTACTGTGCGCCGTCGACGGTGATAGTCGCGCTTTCGCCGAGCGGCGGGCCGAGCTTGCTGATCATCGCGTACTGGTGGAAGGCCCAGTCGGCGTGGAATGTCGCTCCGCCGGCGCGGTAGGTCGCGTCGAGCAGCGCGCGCCCGAGCCCGCCCGGCGGGATGCTGCCGCGCAGCAGCTCGGAGAGGCGCCGCACGTCGCCCCAGTTTGGCACCTCGTTGTAGAGCGTGTCGCGCGCGAACGGCTGGTGGGCGTAGCTCTTGCCGTCGGCCTGTAGCTGGGCGCTGCGGCCGATCGGAAAGCCCAGGCCATTCTGCACGGCGTACTGGTGAAACGCCCAGTCGCTGTTGTAGCCCTCGCCGCGGCGCTTGTAGCTTTCTTCCATCAGCGCCTCGATCAGCGCCTCGCGATCCGGGGTGGGTGTGCCGATCGGGCCAGGCGGCGGCGGCGGCGGCGGGGTGGTGTTGGCCAGCCACGCATCGACCTCGCCAAACACCCAGTCTTTGGTCACGGCCCAGCCGGGGCAGCTCTTCTGGTTGGTGTAGTCGCGGTGGAACGAGATCAGCTGGCGCGGTGCGATCGCCAGGCGCTTCGCGATGCCGCCCATCACCGCCTTGGCGTTCTCCCACACCGCGCCGCTCGGCCGCGCGCTGTCGTAGTTGCCAACCATCTCGAGGCCGATCGAGTACCAGAATGCGCCGTTGGTGTAGCCCGAATTGCCGGTGCCGGCGTGGATGCCGACATCCTTGAGCGGCGTGAACAGCCAGATCCCGTCGGGCGCGGCGTACACATGCGGCGCGGCGCTCCAGCCTTTGCCCGCGTAGAAGCGCTGCATGCCCTGCATCGAGCGCAGGCCGGCCCACTGCGCGACGGTCGGGACAAAGGTGTGGTGCAGCACCAGCCGCGAGGGCGCGACTGCGCCGAACTGGTAGCCAGCAATATAGGCAAGCCAATCGCGGATGCTGAGCTGCCGCCCGATCATCGGCGGCGTGCCGCTGGTGGGGTCGTTCGTGGCCACAGGCAGCTCCTCGGGTGGCGCGCAGCCGCCAGAGCGCTGCGCTGGAGGGTACGCCCGATCGTAGCACGCCGATCCTGCGGAGTCAAGAACCGGGCGCCTTCGCCCAGGGCTCGCGCAGTGCCCTTCGGCCCGCTCGCCCGCCAGCGGAGCGAGCGCAAAAGGCAGCGTGGCGGTTTCGGCTTTGCCGAAACCGCCACACTGCAACACATCTCGCAGCCTCTACGAATCGTGCTTGCGCTTGATATGCAGCTCTTCGGTGCGGCCGGTGCGCTCGCGCGGCCGGTCGTCGTTGAGGTAGGGCAGCAGGATCAGCGTGAGGATAATCATCGCGACAAGCAACAGCCCCGGGTACGATTGCAGCATTGAGCAGCTCCTGATGATAGGCTTTGGCGGTCGGCCCCCGCGCGGGTGTCTGGAGGGTCGCAGACCTTCCGAGACATTATTCTGGTGCGGCGAAGCCGGCCCGAGACCCCCACCGCATAAGCCCTGCGGTTGCAGGCACAAAAAAGCGCGGCTGCATAGCCGAGTGGCATGCTACCGCGCTAGAAAGCTTGAAACAATGGCGTGAAACTGAAACGCCGCTGAAAGCCCGCTGCTCAGCGCAGCACGTCGCGCACGATCTGCTCGAGCCGGTCGAGCGGGAATGGCTTGGGCAGGTAGTGATCGACGCGGTGCTCGCGCGCGCGTTTTTCGAGCTCGGGCGTGGCGTAGGCCGTGATCAGCACCACGCGCGTCTCGGGCGAGGTTTCCTTGATCGCGTCGGTGAGCTGCAGCCCATTCATGCCGGGCATGTTGTAGTCGGTGATCACGAGTGGTACGCGGCGCAGCGCGATCTGGGCCAGCGCCTGGGCGCCGCCGTTGACCGTGACAATATCGTAGCCGCCGGTGAGATCGCGCATCAGCCGATGCAGGATGATCAGAATATCTGGCTCATCTTCCACCAGGATGATCGCCGGATTACGGGCGGGTTGATCGGGCATACACTCGCTCCTCAGCAGGCGTCGCGCACCATGTCATTTCGTTCATTTTAGCATACAGCGCGATCACGGGCAACCGGGCGGCTGCTGCCGGGGCTTGTGCAGGCCCTTTGACCACGCCACCTGGCCCGCTCCCGCAGCCGGAAGAGGAGGGCAGGGCAAGATTGGACGCGCCAGAGGCTGCATGGTATGCTTTGTGCGCAGTGCAAATACCAGCATTTGGGAGGACAACATGGCCAGCTTGAATGAACGCATTGCCGAGGTGCTCAAGCGCAAGCGCCAGCGCGATCGGCTGACGCAGGCCGATGTGGGCGCGCGGATCGGCGTGAGCGGCTCGTATATCGGCAGCATTGAGTCGGCCGCCACCAGCGCGCGTGTCAGCGAGCTCGAGGCGCTTGGCACGGTGTTCCGCACCACCGCGTTCGACCTGATCTGCGAGGCCGCCAAGCAGGATGGCTACACCTTTTCGGCCTCGAGCCGCGAGCGCGATGCGTTTCTTTCGCTCTACGATGCGCTCTCGCCCGAGTACAAAAAGCAGGCTCGCACGTTCCTGCTGTTTCTGCGCGAGCAGCAGGATAAGCCCGCCGAGGGCTAGCCTGCTCGCCGCTTGGCGTGGCGCCGGCGCGCCTACCATCCGCTTCAAGTAGTCTGGCATACCACACTTGTGATATAATGAACAATCAATGACGACTGCTACCGAAGGAGCGCCGCGATGAGTGACGACACAAAGCGCGACGAGCCCGCGCGGCCCGAGGCGCCGCCGGTGCTGCGCCGCCCGAATCATCACACCCTGCTCGACCAGATCATCGGCAAAGCGCAGGCCGAGGGATTGTTCGACAACCTGCCCGGCCAGGGCCAGCCGCTGCAGCTCGATGCCGACGAGCTGGTGCCGGCAGAGGATCGGCTGGGCTACCGCATGCTTAAAACTGCGGGGTTCGCCCCGCCATGGATGGAGGCGCGCCGCGCGATCGACGAAGAGCGCGCCCGGGTGGCCGCCTGGCTCGACGACGCGCGCCGGCGCTGGCCGCACCAGACGCCAGCGGCGCGCGCGGGCTTGCAGGTGGCCTACAAGCGCAAGCTCACCGACTTGCAGCGCCTGATCACCAACTTCAACCTCACTGCGCCGCCCGGCGTAGCACATATCGAGGGCCTGCGCATGCCCGAGGAGCTGGCCAAGCTTGGCTAGGCCGGCATGCGCGCAGCACGGCTATCTGCCTGCGCGCACTGCCGCCGATGGTAAAAACCGGCGCCGCTTAGCGATAAAGTAGCGCGTGGTATAATAATGCCAGCTCGGCGTGCATCCTCTACGACAATAGCAACCCATATGGAGCGAATATCTCTGCTTACGAGCATTTTGCTGCGACTTAACGATCTACTCTCGGCGTCGGTGCTGATCGTCGCGTTTTCGCTCCTGGCCTATATTGCACTCCAGAACTGGCACACCGCGATCGCGCGCGCGCTCTGCGTGCTGCTGACCGGCGTAGTGATTGTGTCCGGCGGCGATGTGCTGCTTGGCCAGGCCGAGCACGACGCAACGATCCAGTTTTTACTGCGCGCGCAGTGGCTTGGCATTACGCTGGTGCCCGCCGGCTATGTGCATCTCTCCGACGCGCTGTTGAGCTATAGCGGCCTGCTCAGCCGCCGCAGGCGCTGGCTGGTGGCGCTGAGCTACGGCCTGAGCCTGGGGTTCTTTGCGCTGGCGCTCAGCGGCGACCTGCTGCTGCGCGGCGGGATCGCGCGCGGGCCGCTGGCGCAGTTCGGGGCCGGGCCGCTGTTCGGGCTGTTCGCGATCTACTTCGCGATCACGATTGGCGGTGGCCTGTGGGCGGTGTGGCAGGTGCGCCGGCTGGCGCTTACGCCAACGCTGCGGCGGCGCCTGACGTACCTGGGCGCGACGTTTCTGGCGCCGGGGCTGGCGGTGTTTCCCTACCTGGTGATCGCCGGAACCTACGATTTCCTGTCGAACAACGTCGTGCTGCTGCTCTCGGCCATGGGCGCGGCTGGCGTGGCCATGATGATCACGATCATGGTCTACAGCATCGCCTTCCAGGGCCTGCTGCTGCCCGATCGGCTGATCAAGCAAGACTTCATCCGCTGGGGCCTGTATGGCCCGTTCGTCGGCGTGACGATCATTCTGTTTCTGCGCAGCACGCCGGTGCTGGCGAAAACGGTTGGGCTGCCGCTCGAAACGCTGCTCACTTTTGGCGTGATGATTATGACTGTGCTGATGCCGATATTTGTCAGCAAGATCAAGCCGTACCTCGACGCGCTGGTATACCGGCAGGATCGCGCCGAGATCGACTACCTGCGCACGCTGCCACGCAACACCTTCACCTACGCCGATCTGCGCAGCCTGCTCGAGAATACGCTGGTGGTGATCTGCGGCGCGCTGCGCGTCGATACCGGGTTCGTGGCCGCGCCCGACGACGCCAATAGCTATATGGTCAAAACGCTGGTGGGCGCGCGCCGCCTGGTGAAGCGGTTTGTGGCCGAGCACCCGCTGAATGAGATGATGCCCCGGCTGCAGGCGGCGGCGCCCGGCGAGCCTGGCGCAATCCCGCCGCTCGACATGTTTCTGCGCTACGATGGCTTCTGCATGCTGCCGCTGCGCAGCCCCGAGGGCGATTTCCTGGGCGCGCTCGGCGTGGCCTACCCGCAGGGCGGCCTGACGCCCGAGGCGCGCCGGCTGATCGGCGTGCTGGCGCACCAGATGGAGCTGGCGTTGGCGACGGTGCAGATGCAGCAGCGGCTGTTCGATACCCTGCGCGGCATGGGCCCCGAGATGCAGCTGCTGCAGGTGCTGAATACCCGGCTCGAGCAGGCCACGCCGGCCTCGCTCGATACGCTTGAGGCCGAGGTGGCGCTGCTGCCCGAGTTCCCGCAGCTGGTGAAAGACGCGCTGACGCACTACTGGGGCGGGCCGAAGCTTTCCGATAGCCCGCTGCTGGGTTTGCGCACGGTGCGCCGGCTGATCGGCGATCAGGGCGGCAGCCCCACCCGCGCGCTGCAGGCGGTGCTGCGCCAGGCGATCGAGAACCTGCGGCCCGACGACCAGCTCGACCCTTCGGCGCAGGAGTGGCTGCTGTACAATATCCTCGAGCTGCGCTTCCTGCAGGGCAAGCGCACGCGCGATATCGCTGAGCGCCTGGCCATGAGCGAATCCGATTTCTACCGCAAGCAGCGCATTGCCGTCGAAGAGGTGGTTCGCCAGCTGGCGCTGATGGAAGAGTCCGAGTCGCAGTAGCGTCGCCGATTCGTTCGATGGTTGGCTTGGCTCGCCGGCGACGCCACCCGCCAATCGGTGGCTGTGTTTGGCAGCCTGCAATGCGTATGAAGATTTTGCTTGCCGAAGATGAGCCCGATATCCAGTTCGTCACGCGCATCGCCCTGGAGGACGATGGCCATCAGGTGGCGGTCGTTGGCGATGGGCTTGCCGCGCTCGAGGCCGCGCGGCGCGAGCCCTTCGACGTGATCTTGCTCGACGTGATGATGCCGCGGCTCGATGGGCTGGGGGTGTGCCAGCAGCTCAAGGCCGACCCGCGCACGCGCCACGTTCCGGTGATCTTTCTCACCGCGCGCTCGCAGCAGTTCGAGATGCAGGCTGGCATGCACCTCGGCGCGCTGGGCTATATCGTCAAGCCGTTCGATACATTTACGCTCGGCAGCGAGATCGGCGCGCTGCTGGCGAGCACGCCAGATCCATGAGCGAGATCCGCGAGCCAGCCTATCGCCGGCTGCTGTCTGCCGCGGCCGCGATCGAGGCAGTCGGCCGCGCGCCTGCCGATCGGCTGCGCCAAGCGCTTGAGCGCGCCCTGGCCGAGGTGCTGGCCGTGCTCG
>CALLYN010000012.1 GCA_937858455.1 uncultured Kouleothrix sp. | reverse complement strand
GCTCGCGCTCGGCCAGCGGCGGCAGCGCCCGCGGCTGCGTGGCCGTCCAGGGGTAGCCGCCTGCCAGCGCCACCACGCGAGCCATGGCCCAGCCGCTGGCGTCGTACTCGGGCTGCTGCCAGGGCTCATCCAGCGCCATGTCGCGCTCTTCCACGCCGCTGCCGTAGATCGACACCCGCGGCACCAGCGCGCCGAACGAGCGGTCGCGGCGCGTGCGCCAGCCCGTGTCGGTTGCCAGCGCGGCCGTGCCGTCGCACTCGAGCCAGGCGAGCAGGCCGGCGGCGGCGCGGTGCACATACGCAAAGTGCGAGTAGCCCGGCTGGTACACCTGCGCCGCGATCGTGTTTGGCCCGGCGCGCAGCAGCCCGGCCACGTCTACGCAGTCCACCACCTGGGCGTGCGGGTAGCCGCGCGCCGGGCCGCGCGCCGCGGGCTGGCCGTTCACCCACAGCCGGAAGCGGCTGTCGGCGCTGATGTGCAGCGGCGCGCGCTCGGGCTGCTGCGCCAGCGTCAGGCTGCCGCGAAAGCACAGGTACGCCTCGTGCAGGTCGAACGGGTGATCCGAGCCGATCCAGAATGCCTGCGGCGGGGCTAGGTTTTGGTTGGCTGGGATCATCGTTCTTTTCGGCTCCGCACTTCCTCTTTTATTTGCGGGCTGCGCGCAGCCCCGAATTTCTTTTTGTGTTGGACTGCGTGGCTTCGCCACGCAGTCCAACACAATCTGTAAGTGGCAGGGCTTACGCGGTCGCCTGCGCTATCGGCTTGTTCTGCCTGCGGCAGCATGGTACTCCGCTTCCTTTTGTGCTGAGATTTTGGCGCTTTGCGCCAAAATCTCAGCACCATCCATGAGCGGAATGACCCGGAACATCTTCACGTAGATGAGCCATACTGGCGCGCCAGCTGGTTCACCAGCCGGTAGGCCCGCACCAGGCGCAGCGGCGGGATGTCGGGCTGGATGAAGTGCCCGCCGTTGAAGATAAAGCCGCCGCCCGGCGCGTAGATCGCGAAACGCTGCGTAATATACTCGTCGAGCGCCTCGCCCTCGTAGGCCAGCAGCCCGTCGATCACGTCGAGCGAGCCGTAGATTGTGATCTTGTCGCCGTAGCGCTCTTTGATCGTGCGCGGATCCATGCCGGCGCTCTCCTGCAGCGGGTGCAGCGAGGTGTAGCCGATCTCCACCAGGTCGTCCATGATATCCATGATGTAGCCGTCGCTGTGCAGGTTCACCGGCAGCCCGCGCGCGCGCGCGTGGCGCACCACCCGGCGGGCGTATGGCGCGATCATGCGGCGCCACATGCGCGGCGAGAACAGCATGCGCCCGTTGCTGCCCCAGTCGTCCGAAAGCGTGATCATGTCGACGCCCGCGTCGGCTACGCTGTCGACCAGCCCGCACATCCAGTCGGCGTAGCGGTCGAACCAGGCGATCATGCGCTCGGGCTCGGCGCCCAGGTTCATCCAGCAGTTCTCGATGCCCAGAAACGAGCTGGTGCCTTCGACCATGCCCCACATATGCGCCACGATCGCGCGCTTGCCGCCCTGCTGCTCGATCGCCTGCCGCACGTTCAGGCCGGCGAAGTCGTCGTTCCAGCTGGTGTGTTCCAGCCACATCGCGTCGCGCGGGTCGCGCAGCGCTATCTCGGCCAGCTCGCTCACGTCGAAGCGGCGCCCGTACTGGTTTGGCCAGGGCACGAAGCCCAGGAAGATGTCGATATTGAATTCGTCGAGGAACTGCTCGCGCGGGCCATACTCGGCCGCCAGCTTCTCGACGAACTGCTTCTGGTAGAGCCAGCAGTCGATCGGCGTGCGGTCGGTCGGCTGGTGCGCGAGCGTCGCGAGTACGCGCTGTTTCGCATCCATATCGTCACCCAAGGGCGTAGGGGCGCAGGAAGCCGCGCCCGTGCGGTATCATGGCATTTGGCGATATTCTGCGGCTTTGCGGTTTCCCATCGCTGCCTGCTGCCTCCTGCCTCGTGGTTTCTGCCGGGTGGCTACTCGCCCGTGGTTTCTGCGCGCAGATTCAGCAGCCCCTGCCACGTCGGCATGTCGAGCGTCGCGACATAGCTGCTGTGGAAGCTTTCCCAGTGCACCTGATCCCACACCGGCACGATCGGCGTCAGCTCGCTGGGCAGCTGCTTCAGGATCTCGGCGTAGGCGCGCTCCATCAGGCGGTAGCCCGACGACTCCGAGCCTGCCAGCGGCGGGTGCGGCGCGATGGTTCGATCTTCGACCATGGCCTGGTCGAGCACGTCGGAGATCTGGTCGAGCAGCGCCAGCTTGCGCTCCCACGACGTGCTCAGGCGCACCGCCTCGCTTACCAGCGTGCCCATGCGCCCGGCCATACGCGGCAGCTGGTTGAAGCTGTGCAGCAGCCATTTATCGTACGGGAAGTAGGTGCGGTCGAGCAGAAACGCCAGCTGCACGCCCAGCCGGATGGCCCGCGCAAAGGTGATCGTGGCGTACAGCTCGTTCTCGCGCAGCAGCGCGCGCTTGAGCGCGTAGGCGCCCATGCCCGAGTAGTAGCGGCACCAGTGGGCGATCCGCCGCAGCCGCACCGGCTCGGGGTAATACGCCTGCAGCGCGGCGCGCACTGCGCTGAACTGGCCGGCTGGGTCGTGCCAGACCTCGCCGGCCACAACGTGCGTGATATCTTCTTCGGGGATGCTCAGCCACTCGGCGTAGCTCGTGGGCGGGTGCGCCAGCCCGATCGTGCGCTCGAGATGCCCCTCCAGGCTGGTCAGCTCGAGGCCGCCCCATTTGGTGTAGCCTTCGCGCAGCGAGTGGCCGCGGAAGCTGGCCGGAAGCTGGGCGCTGAGCGCCTGCATCAGCGGCTCGGCGCGGCTGCGGTATAGCGCCTCGGGCATCAGCGCGTTGATCCGCAGGCCCCAGTGGTGGTCGCGCGAGTGCTCGTCGTCGAGCCGCAGCACCTCCGAGCCGTAGCCGAACACACCGAACACCATCTGCGCGGCCTCGTCGGCAAACTCGCGCGCCAGGATCGGCATGACGATCTCGTCGAAGAACTCGTGGCTGATATCGATGATCGAGTCGCCCATGGGGAACACCTCGTCGTGTTGGCAAGTGCGCGTGTCCGGTGGTAGTTCGTATGCCGGCGGCTAGCCGCACAGCGTAAACGCGATCCCGGCCTGCCGCAGCCGCTCGGCCCAGTCTGGCGCGAGCGAGCGGTCGGTCAGCAGCATCGAGATCTGCGCCATGCGCAGCGAAGGCGTCAGGTCGAGCTTGCCGAACTTGCTGGCGTCGATCAGCGCCACCACCTGCGTGGCCGACTCAACCGCCTTGATGCGGAATTGGGCCTCGTACACATCGACCTCGGTCATGCCGTTTTCGGGCGTAAAGCCGCTGCACGAGACGAACGCGGTTTTGATGCGTATGTCGTGCAGAAAGCGCTCGCTCCACGGCCCGATCACCGAGTCGATCCCCGCGCGCACGATCCCGCCCACCAGGTTCACGGTGTTGGTCGGGTTCTGCGCCAGCATGCAGGCCACCTCAATGCCGTTGGTCACGATCCGCAGGTTGCGCCGGTCGAGCAGGCAGCGCGCCAGGTGGTACACCGTCGAGCTGGCGTCGAGCAGCAGCGCGTCGCCGTCGCCGACAAGCTCGGCCGCGCGCGCGCCAATCATGTGCTTGGCGGCCTCGTTGGTTTTCACGCGCCCGGCAAACGCCGCACCGCGCGGCAGGCGGCTGCTCGTCGGCACGCCGCCGCCATGGACGCGGATCACCTGCTTTTCTTCCGCCAGCGCGTTGAGGTCGTTGCGAATGGTGCCCTGCGATACGCCAAGCTGTTCTGCCAGCTCGGGCACGCGCAGGGTTGGCTCGCGCTGCATCAGGGCCAGAAGCTGCTGCCGGCGGTCAATGGCTTTCAAACAATCACCTGCGATTGCTCAAACGGCGGATCGTGCGGGCGCAGCAAGGCGGCGCGCTGGTGTGCTGCGTCTCGCACTACCGGGGATGCCAGGCATCCGGTAGATGTATGAATTTACTTTGGTTTAACGAGGGAACAGTATGCGCGGATTATACGGACTGTTGTAGATTTTGTCAATAGCAACAAACTCGCCCGGCTCGATCATGGCGATTTTTGTTGTTTGGTTGTCGATTTCGCTAAAACTGCTGCGGCGCCGTAGAAGGCCGCCTGTGCCTTCGATTGGCTGGCGCCAGCATACGCGCTGTTCTATGGTATCTTACTGCTGGTCATTATTCTGAATGCGCTGGCGGCGCTGATCCTGCTGATCCCGCAGCCTTGCGCCGGCCGAAGTAGCAGCCGCGCGGCTCGCGCGCTACCGAAGGAGCAGTGCTATGCTCGTGCGCGATATCATGACGCAGGAAATTACCGCGCTCTCGCCGGCAGTGTCGATCGCCGACGTCGCCGCGATCATGCGCCAGCTCGACATCGGCTCGCTGCCGGTGATGCAGCAGGACGCGCTCGTCGGCATCATCACCGACCGCGATATCGTGGTGCGCGTTGTGGCCGATGGCCTCGACCCGCACATGGAGACGGTCGAGTTCCACATGACCCGCAACCCGATCGTTGCCGCCCCCGACTGGACGCTCGAGCAGGCCGCGCAGCTCATGCTGAGCCGCCAGTTCCGCCGGCTGCCGGTGGTCGATCAGGGCAAGCTGGTGGGCTACCTGGCGCTGCGCGATCTGGCTGCCCGCCCCGCCGGCGCCTGATGCCAACTCCGCTTGATGACGTACACTTTGGTGGGGGTTGAGGGCGACTTCGCCGCCCCCAAATTTCGTATTGTATTGCACTACGTGGCTTCGCCACGTAGTGCAATACGATCTATACGTGATCAAGCGAACAGCGTATAATACCAGCTCCGTTTGATTACTTGTGCTTTCTTGTGCGGCGCCCGGCAAAGCCGGGCGCCGCA
>CALLYN010000011.1 GCA_937858455.1 uncultured Kouleothrix sp. | reverse complement strand
CGCCGCGTCGAGCCGCGGCGGGTGCGCGGGCGGCAGCTCGGGCCGGTCGGTCTCGAGCAGCAGCCAGGCGCGCTCGCGGAAGACCTTGTCGATGTCGACCAGGTGGCCAACCAGCTCTTTGATCGACGGCTGGGCTTCCACCGGCCGCGCAGCCAGCAGCTCTTCCTCGACGCCATCGAACAGCTTGCGCAGGCTCTCCTCGGTATGCTCGAGCGATGCCATGATCGCGTGCGGGCCGAGCACGCCCATCGCCTCGATCGCGCGAAAAGCCTTGTGGGCCTCGGGCACGGCGCCGCACACCGCGCAGGCCGTGGTGATCACACCTTCGCGCAGCGTGCCGCAGGTGGTGCAGACATAAATGTCGCCAATCTCGTCGGCCCGCAGGTCGCGATCTTCGCGGATGGCACGCTGGGCGCGCAGCAGCATGTCGCGCGCCAGCGGGGTAGTGCCGGTAACCGGCCCGGTGGCGATCGACTCGGGCTCGAGCCCAGCCAGCGCGCGATCGACATTGTCGCCGGTATTGCCGGCCTCGCCAAGATCGCGAAATACGCTCTCGGCCCGCGCGAGCTTGGCAGTCGCCAGCGCCTCGAACAGCCTAGCGATATTGAAGCGCCGCTCGTGGCGCGCCTGCAGCGACCATGCCCGATACGCGGTGTGGCCCAGGCTGGCGCTAGTAAACACGCGGCGCAGCTCGGCTTGATTGGATGTCATAGCTGTCTGATTGCCTCCATCGTGGCTAGGATGTTGCCCCTGGGCGCAGGAGCAACTATGCTCGTACTACTATATGGTGATCAGCGATTCCATGCAAGTGCCGGCGCCAAGCAGCGCCGGCCTCGGCCGTTTGACGCCTGGCGCATTTGCTGGTAGTTTATGCGTCAGCAATCAGCGGCAGGCCAAGCAATGACCATGCGCGTCGCCATCGTCCACGATTATCTCAACCAGTACGGCGGAGCCGAGCGCGTGCTCGAGGCGCTGCATGAACTGTACCCCGGCGCCCCGGTTTACACGTCGATTTATGACCCCGAGGCCATGCCGCAGGACTACCGCGGCTGGGATATTCGCACCTCGTGGATGCAGCGGCTGCCCGGCTGGCGGCGCCATTTTCAGAAATATTTCCTGCTCTACCCTAGCGCGTTCGAAAGCTTCGACCTGAGCGGGTACGACCTGATCATCAGCAGCAGCAGCGCCTACGCCAAGGGCGTGATACCGGCGCCCCACGCGCGCCATATCTGCTACTGCCACACGCCCATGCGCTTCGCCTGGCGCACCGACGATTACATCCGCCGCGAGGGCTTTGGCCGTCTGCAGCGCGCTGTGTTGCCCATCGCACTCTCCTATGTTAGACTGTGGGACGTCAGCACGGCGCCGCGCGTCGATTGTTTCGTGGCGAACTCGCAGGCGGTGGCGGCGCGCATTGCGCGCTACTACGGCCGCCAGGCGACGGTGATCGCACCGCCGGTCGAGCTGCCGCCGTTCCGGCCATGGGTGCCGGGGAATTTCTACCTGGCCGGCGGGCGGCTGATCCCGTACAAGCGGCTCGATCTGGTGGTGAGCGCGTTCAGCGCGCTGGGCCTGCCGCTCAAGATCTTCGGCGACGGGCGCGACCGCGAGCGGCTGCAGGCGCTGGCTGGGCCAAATATCGAGTTCCTGGGCCAGATCAGCGAAGCGCAGCGCCACGATCTGTTCGCCGGCTGCCGGGCGTTTATCTTCCCTGGCGAAGAAGATTTCGGCATTACGCCGCTCGAGGCTATGGCGGTTGGCCGCCCGGTGATCGCCTACGGCGCCGGCGGCGCGCTCGACACCGTCATCGACGGCGTGACCGGCCGCTTCTTCTACGAGCAGAGCGCCGCCGCGCTGGCGGTAGCGGTGGCCGGCGCCCGCAACGACCGGTACGACCCCGCGATCATCCGCCGCCACGCCGAGAATTTCGGGCGCGAGGTGTTTCTTGGGAAGATGCGCGAGCTTATCGATGGCGCCCAGGCCGGCGGCATACAGTAGCACACCGGGCGCCGCGCCAAAGCCGGCATCAGGGCACGTACCGTCTATCGCGCTGCTGCGCGTCGCAACCTATGGAGCTGCGTCAGTACTTCGATATTCTGCGCCGGCGCTGGCGCTTGCTCGCGCTCGTGCCCGCGCTGGTGGCGCTGCTGAGCATCGCCACAGCGCTGACGCAGCCCGCGCGCTATGGCACCGCCATGCGCCTGCTGGTGACGCGTGACAGCCAGGCGCCGGGCCAGGCTGGCCTGTCGGACCGCGGCGAAGATACCACTGCCCAGGATCTTCCGGCGATCGTGCAGAGCAGCGTGTTTCGCGCCGACTTGGCGGCCGCGCTCGGGCAGCAAGGCAATGAGCCTGGCGCAACGCTCACGGCCAGCTTCAGCGAGCATACGGTCAGCATCGGCATTCTAGCAAGCTCGCCTGCAGCGGCGAGCGGCACTGCCGATGCGGCGCTCGCGCTGCTGCGCGAGCACGGCTTGCGGTACTGGGGCGTCGCCAACGCGCCTGGCGCGCAGCCGGGGCTCAACATTGGCGTGCTCGACCCGCCGGGGCCACCAGTGCGCCTGAACGGGCTTCGCGCCGTCGCGCTCGACGCGGCGCTGCGCGCGCTACTCGGCTTGGGCGCGGCTGCCGGGCTGGCGCTGCTGCTCCACCGGCTCGAACACGCGCCAGCGCCGGCCCGCTAGGCAGAGTTTCGGCCTGACGCGGAACGCGCGCGTACATCGCGCCTCTACGCCCACGGGGCAATCAACCGCAAAGCCGGTTTGGGCCGTGCCTCATCGGAAATGGTGAAATAATGCAAATAATCGATTATGTCAATATACTGCGCCGGCGCTGGTGGATCATCGTGCTGGCGGCCGTGGTAACCTCAGGCAGCGCGTACGTGTTCACGCGCTTCCAAGAGCGGCTGTACCGCTCGGAGGCGACCTACCTGGTACTGGCGAACCAGCTCGACAACGGCCTCTCGATTGTGCTGCAAAACAGCATGAACAGCTACCGCGAGCTGGCGCTGGCCCCGCGCGAGCTCGACAAAGTCAGCCAGCAGCAGGGGCTCGACCGCAGCGCCGAATGGCTGCTGAACAAGCACGTGGCGATTCAGCCGCTGCCCGACGAGCGCAAGATCGTCGTGCAGGTGACCTACCCCGACGCCGAGGTGGCGCCGCGCCTGGCCAACGCCATCGGCCAGAACATGGTCGGCCTGGTGGCCTCGCTCAACAGCTCGCTCGAGGGCAGCAGCCGGATCAACCTGCGCGAGCTGCAGCCGGCCGACCGCGTGAGCCTGTACTGGCCGCAGACACGCGTGATCGTCGCGGCCGGCGGTATCCTCGGCCTGGTAATCGGCCTGCTGCTCGCGTTTGTGCTCGAAGCGCTAGACAGCACCCTGAAATCGGCCACCGACATCGAGCGCTTCGTGGGGCTTACCACGCTCGGCGCGATACCGACCGTCGAATAAGCTATGCGCTTTGCGCATGGCCCAGAATTTAATACGATTATGACCACATCACCAAATGGCGCCACTCGTAGCCCGCTGATCGCGCTGCGCGACCCGCGCTCGGCCGCGGCCGAGGCCTACCGCACCCTGCGCACGAACATCCAGTTCTCAAGCCTCGACCGGCAGCTGCACACGCTGCTGGCCACCAGCAGCGCGCCCGACGAAGGCAAATCGACCACAATTGCCAATCTGGCCGTCACCATGGCGCAGGCCGAGCAGCGCGTGATCCTGGTGGATTGCGACCTGCGCCGGCCAACGCTGCACACGCTGTTCGGCCTGCCGAACGACGCCGGGCTCACCAGCACGATCCTGGCCCAGGACGACGCCGATATCCCGCTGCTCGAAACGGGCGTGCCGGGCCTGAGCCTGCTGGCAAGCGGGCCGCTGCCGCCGCGCCCAGCCGACATCCTAGGCTCGCGAAAGATGGAAGCGATGATCTCGCGGCTGCGCGGCCTGGCCGATATCGTGCTGTTCGATACCCCGCCGGTGGTAGCAGTTACCGACGCGGCAGTGCTCGCCACGCGCGTCGACGGCGTGCTGCTGGTGTTTCAGGCCGGCAAAACCAGCCGCGAGCGCGGGCGCCAGGCGCGCCAGATTCTCGAGAAAGTCAAAGCCAATATCGTCGGCGTCGTACTGAACAACGCCAAAGTCGAACAGGGCTACGGCTACTACGGGTAAGCGTTGCGGCGCCTCATAGGGCGATCATCCATAGATTGCACAGATGATCGTACATCGCCATGATCGACCTGCACTCACACATATTGTATGGCGTCGACGACGGCGCGCAGACCATCGACGAATCGCTGGCGATGGCCGTGATCGCGGCGCGCGACGGCACCCGGGTGATCGCCGCCACGCCGCACAGCCCAGGCTCGAGCGCCTGCCGCATCTACGACCCGGCGCTGTTCCACGAGCGCATCGGCGAGATCAATGCGCGCCTGGCAGCGGCCGGTATGCCGATCGAGGTAGTCGCAGGTAGCGAGATCTTCTACAGCGCCAACATTGTCGAGCGGCTACGGCGCGGGCAGCTTCTAGCGTATGGCACCAGCCGCGCCATTCTGCTCGAGCTGGTTAGCGCCGACTTCCCAGCCGGGTTCGACAGCACCATCTTCAATCTGCAGGTCGCCGGCTACCGCGTGGTGCTGGCACACCCCGAGCGCATCGCCGAGGTGCAGCGCCACCCCAACAAACTGCTGCCGCTGATCGAGCGCGGCGTGCTGATGCAGGTAACTGCCGAAGCGCTGCTTGGTGGCCAGGGCGAGCGCCTGCGCGCCGCCGCCGAGACGCTTGTCAGCCACGGCATGGCACACCTGCTGGCCAGCGACGCGCACGGCCTGAACCCGCGCCGTCCACCGCTGCTTAGCGCCGCCCGCGACCGCGCCGCAGCGCTGGTTGG
>CALLYN010000010.1 GCA_937858455.1 uncultured Kouleothrix sp. | reverse complement strand
GCTGCGCGAGCGCTTCAAGGATTACGTGCTGCCCGACGCGTAGCGCCTCTGGCGCGAGGCCGCCCGCGCTGGCTGCTGGCAGCGTGTGGAGCGATAAGCGACTCGAAAAGCCCAGCTCATCTCGCGTAGTGCAACACAATTAGGACTTACGCAGTTGGCGCTGTTCGACTTCCCAAAGCCGTGCATAGTGCCTGCGGCAGCATGGTACTTTTTGATCATCGTGTGTCCATTTTCCGCGCTACGCGCAAAAAATGGACACATCCAAAAAGAAAGTACCGCTCTGCCGAAGGCTGAGCACGCCAACTGCGTAAGCCCTGATGAAGTGACCTATGGCGGCTCAGCATAATGTGTCGAGGCCACTGGGGCGTGTGGCGCAGTTTTTTCTGCCAAGGCAGCAGCGCTCGCGCCCGGCCAGGCTGCTGAAGGCGCGCGTGCACGGCGGGCTGCTGATACTGACCGATCACGAGCTGGTGCTGGGCGAAGGCTGGCTTGGGGCGGCGAATGTGCGCCGCTTCCCGCTGGCGTCGCTTGCACACCTGGAGCTGCAGCCTGCGGCCGGCCAGCACGCCTTGCGCCGCAGCATGCGGCTGCACTTTGAATGGCGCGACGGGCGCGCGACTGATGTGGATGGGGTAGGGCCAGCTGCCGCTCGCCGGGTGTACGGCCTGGTGCGCCAGCTGTGCCCCGCGCGCCTCGCTCCTTCAGATCGGCTCTAATACCAAATTCGCTTGATGACGTACACTTTGGTGGAGGTTGGGGGCGGTACAACGCAGCGCCATGCTGCGAACCCAGGTGCACGAGCTGCATCTTTTACGTTAACAAACCTATACCGATAACCCTTGCATGCCGCAAGGCCACATAGTACAATGCCCATACAACCATAAGCCACCCATGCAGCGCTGGCACCGACGCCGGCCCCGCGCTTGGAGAAGGGCGAACGAATGGCAACCATCGTTTGCAGCTATCGTGGTTATGGCGCACAACCACTGCTTTTTCCGAAGCCCTCGGCCGCCCGCGCGGTTGAGGGCTTTGTGCATCGGGCGAGGCAATATCGCTTGTCGTAGCCGCACAGGCCCGGTCAACGCCCATTGGCCGGGCGGGAAGGAACAAGACCATGGAGCTGATCGTCAAGAGTCGAACAGGGAAGGTCTCCGACCGCCACCAGGTCTACATCAAGGAGAAGCTGGGCAAGCTCGAGCGCTACCTCGACAAGATTAGCAAAGTGACGGTAGAAGTCGCGGAGGAACAGCGGCGCACCGACAATAATACCCACCGCGCCCAGGTGACGCTGGTGGGCGAGCATGGCATTCTGCTGCGCGCCGAGCAGCGCGCGGCCGACCTGACGACGGCGATCGACGTGGTGCACGACAGCCTGCAGCGCCAGATCGAGCGCTATAAAGATAAGCACTGGCGGCGGGGCAAGCTGCGCCGCCAGGGCAACGAGATCGTCGAGGCGCTGCCCGAGGCCGCAGCCCCCACCGAGGAGGCGCGCAATCCGCGGATCGTGCGCACCAAGGAGTTCCAGGTGAAGCCAATGTTCAGCGACGAGGCGGTGGAGCAGATGGAGCTGCTGGGCCACGATTTCTTTGTGTTCCGCGACGCCGGCAGCAACGAGATCAACGTGCTGTACCGCCGCGAGGATGGCAACTATGGCCTGATCGTGCCGAGCGAGGCCCAGAAGTAGCCTGCGCTGCGCCTGGTTGGTATACGCTGTTCGCTTGATCACGTAGAGATTGTGTTGCACAACGTGGCTTCGCCACGTCGTGCAACACAATACGAAATTTGGGGGCGGCGAAGCCGCCCCCAAACCCCCACCAAAGTGTCAGTCATCAAGCGAACAGCGTAGTATACTGCTGCCAGCGGCCCTCTCGCCGGAAAGCGAGGGGGCCGCGGCGTTGGTGGTATACTCCTGATCGCATGTCGCGACACTTTTCCGCCATCGAGATCGCCGAAGGCGCGCTGCTGGCCGACCTCGCCGTGCTGGCGCAGCTGGTGGCTGTGTACCTGCCGCCGTTCGACCTTGCGGCGCGCCTGCTGATCGCGCTGATCTTCGCCGTGCTGGTGCTGCGGCGGGGCCTTCGTGTGGCGCTGCTCGGCGCGGCGGTGGCCGGCTTTATCGTCAGCACGCTCACCGGGCTGACATTCGCGCTGCCACTGGCGCTGACGTGCGGCGCCGGCCTGTTTCTCGGCGCGGCAATGCGCTGGCGCCTGCCACACCTCGCGCTGATCGTGCTGGGGATGACCGGCGGCGGCGCTACGGTGCTGGCGCTGCTGGTGCTGCTGACGCTGGCGGCCGGGCTGCCGCTCAGCTCGTTCGCCCGCGAGCTTGCGAACGCCTACCAGGGCGTCGCCGCGCTGGCCGGCTGGCTGGCCGGGCTGCTGGG
>CALLYN010000009.1 GCA_937858455.1 uncultured Kouleothrix sp. | reverse complement strand
CACCACCGCCAAGCCCAGCGTCGAGAGGAGCACGCCGCGGCGGCGCTGGCCGGCCGCGCGCGCCCAGATCGACAGCAAGAACAGCCCTAGGCCGGCGGTATTCAGCAGCCCGTGCGCCGCGCCCACCGCCAGCGCGCGGTCGTCGATCGCCGAGTAGTCGGCCAGGCCGGCCAGGGCGGTAGGCACCGCCGCAGCTGCGCCGATCGACAGCAGCATGTCGGCGGCCTGCTCGGCGGCCGGCCCGCCACCCATGCCGGCGTAGGCGTCGAACAGCGCCGCCAGCGCCCAGGCGCCGATCGGGATATCGGTGAGCGCGGCGTGCAGCGGGTGGCCGAACCATGTGCCGTGCAGCGCGTCGGCGATGGCTCGCGCCGGTGTGCCGCCGCTCAGCACCGCCTTGTGAATGCTGCTCGCGAGCTGCGCGCCGGCATGTTCGAGGCCGGGGATGCGCTTGATCGCCTGCTCGACCTCGGCGGCGCTGGCGGGCAGCGCGCCAATCGCGCGCTCGATCGATGTGCCGATCATTCGTGTGCTCCTTTGCAAATCTGCTACAAGATGCGCGGCCGGCGCGTGTGCTACGCCAGCGCAGGCTCGAGCTTCACCTTCACCCAGCCGGGCTGGCGCGTATCGAACGCGCGGTAGGCGTCGATCGCGGCCACCAGCGGCCCCACCTGCGTGAGGATCTCGGCCGGGTTGACCTGGCCGGCGCGCACGATATCGACGAGCCTGGGGATGTAGGCGCGGTGGTTGCAGTTACCCATGCGGATCGTCAGGTTGCGGTTCATGGCCGCGCCGATCGGGAAGAACTGCGCCGTCTGCGGGTATACGCCGATGATCGAGAGCGTGCCGGCCTTGGCCAGCGCCTGCACCGCCCAGCTCAGCACCTGCGATGGCGCGTCGCCAGGGTGCCAGTTGTCGCCCTGCTCGTTGGTGCTGGGCGCCACGGTCTTGCGCTCGTCGCGGAACTGGCCGCCCTGCGTCGTCGCCGACTTCAGCGCCGGGATGCCGGCGTGCGGCCGGTTGGCGTCGACGCCCACCGCGTCGATCGCGCAGTCGACGCCGATGCCGCCGGTGAGATCGTGGATCATTGCCACTGGGTCGTGCTGGTTGTAGTCGATCGCCTCGGCGCCCTGGCGGCGGGCCATGTCGAGGCGCGAGGCGATCGTGTCGACCGCGAAGATCCGGCCGGCGCCCATGAGGCGCGCGCTAACGATCGCAAACAGGCCCACCGGGCCGCAGCCGAACACCGCCACGGTATGCCCCGGCTTGATGTTCGCCATCGCCGCGCCGAAGTAGCCGGTCGGGAAGATGTCCGAGAGCATGATCGCCTGCTCGTCGTCGATCGCGTCGGGCAGGCGCACCGGGCCGACATTCGCGAACGGCACGCGCGCGTACTCGGCCTGCAGGCCGTGGAATGGCCCGGTGAGGCCGGGGCCGCCGAAAAACGCCGTGCCGGCCTGCGACCCTTTGGGGTTGGCGTTGTCGCACTGCGCATAGTAGCCGGCGCGGCAGTAGGCGCAGTAGCCGCAGGCGATCGTCGAGGGGATCACCACCCGGTCGCCGGGGCGCAGGTTGTGCACTTTTTTGCCGACATCCTCGACGACGCCAACGCCCTCGTGGCCCAGGATGGTGCCGGCCTCCATGCCGGGCATGGTGCCGCGAATCATGTGCAGGTCGGTGCCGCAGATTGCGCTGGCGGTGATCCGCACGATCGCGTCGGTGTCGGCTTCGAGCCCCGGCTCGCGCACGTCGTCGAGCCGGATGTCGCCGATGCCGTGAAATACCACTGCTTTCATTGCTTCCTCTCTTCTCTGGCTCCAGGCCACTCGGCCGCGCCCGCCGTGGCGGGCGCGGCGGCTAGGGCGTAGTGGCGTCATACCAAATTCGCTTGATTACGTACACTTTAGTGGGGGTTTGGGGGTGGCGAAGCCGCCCCCAAATTTCTTATTGTGCTGCACAACGTGGTGAAGCCAGGTTGTGCAGCACAATCTATATGTGATCAAGCGAACAGCGTATCACATATCGGCGCGCGCCTGCGGCGCCGTGAACACCGCGCCGGTCGGCGCGTCGGTGGGGCTGGCGTGCGTCTCGCCGAGCGCCGCGCCGGGCTTCGGCGCGCCCTGCTGGCGCTCGCTTCGCATGCGATCCATCTCGCGCGAGACCGCCGGCAGGTTCTGGGCCACCACGCCGCGCAGCAGGTCGATCACTGCGCCGACTGCGGCGCTTTTCAGCGTGTCGACCTCGCCGCTCACCTGGCTGGCGATCTGGCCGAGGCCCGCCGACGCCGCGCGTGTTCGGCTGGTGCCGCCGCCCGGCTGCTCGAATGCGCCTGCCGGCGTGCCGCCGGGGTAGTGCGTGATGCCTGCGCCGCTGGCGTGGCGCTC
>CALLYN010000008.1 GCA_937858455.1 uncultured Kouleothrix sp. | reverse complement strand
CGCGCTGGTCGAGTGGATCGACGCGCTCGAGGAATGGCCCGACGCGCCCGACACCGCGGCGCGCCGCGAGCGCGAGGAGGCGCCTCGCGCACCTGAAGTGTATAGCTCCACGGAAGAGCCCGAGGAGAACTTCAGCGGCGATGCGACGATCGAGGATCTGCTCTCGAAGTTTGGTGGCCCGAACAAGCGCGATCGCAAGCGCCGCGGCGACGACGAGGACGAGACCGATTACGAAGATCGCTACACACGCCGCCAGCGCGACGCGATTCGCCGCACGCTCCAGCAGATGAACGACGACGAATAGCAGCTACGCGGCTGCCGCCATCGGTGGGCCGAAACCTGCGAATACCGTGAGGGTTCGCGGGTTCCGGCTCACCGGTTTGTAGTGTGGTAAAAATAGCGGGAGCATCGGGCTTGCGCTGCCTGAAACATTTGACATCCCGCTTTGTTCCTTTGTATAATGGCGCCTGATATGCCCTGCGCCTTGGGTTGGCGCGATCTGGCGCGATCTATCCGCTCTGCTAGTTATTCCTGCCGGGCTGCGTGGCCGGGCAGGCACGAGGTATACAATGCCTAAGCGAACCTGGCAACCAAAACGTATCCCCCGTCGTCGTAAGCATGGTTTTCTCGATCGGATGGAAACCAAAGATGGTCGCGCCGTGCTTAAGCGCCGCCGCCTGCGCGGCCGCTGGCGTCTGACGGTCAGCAACGAGCGACGGGTCGTGCGCCGCGGGCACCGCTAATGTGGCCGCTTGGGCGCCGTGGCCAGGAGCCGAGAGCTGTGCGCTTGCCTGGTTCGTAGCCTACGGCTCTGGATCATATGAAGCGCGCGTATCGCCTGCGCAAGCCCCAGCAGTTCCAACGAGCTCGGCGTGAGGGCCGAAGTTGGTCTAGTGCGCTGGTCGCGCTCAATGCGGTTGGGAATAAGCGCCATGGCACCCGCTGCGGGTTTGTCGTGGGTAAGCGTATTGGCAAAGCGGTCGAACGTAACCGGGCGCGCCGGCGGCTGCGTGAAGCAGTACGCCTGGCCCTCGCTCAGATAGCGCCAGGGTGGGATCTCGTCTTTGTTGTACGCTCGCCTGCGGTGGCTACGGTGCCGTTCGCCGAGCTTCAAACGCTGGTCGAGCAGCTGCTGCGGCGCGCCGGGCTGTGGCGCGAGCCGCGTGAAACTACTGGCTAGAAACAAAGGCTTTCAGTATGGGCAATATATGGTCGATCTTTGTCGGCTTTCTTGAGAATGTGCTGCTCACATTCTATGGCTGGACTGGTAATGGCGGTTTGGCCATTATTCTCTTTACTGTAGTTGCGCGCCTGATCATTCTGCCGCTGACGCTTAAGTCGTTGCAGTCGACTCGTAAGATGCAAGAGCTTCAGCCGCAGCTCAAGGAGCTGCAGCGCAAGTACGGCAAGGACCAGCAGAAGCTCACTGAAGAGACCATGAAGCTCTACCGTGAGTATAAAGTCAACCCGGCCGGCGGCTGCTTGCCGATGCTGCTGCAGTTCCCAATATTTATTGGTGTGTATCAGGCGGTGCTGCACCTTACCCAATCGTCGCCGGCTGGCCATGCGGTTGGCTCGATGCTTGATGTGTTGTCCAAGAACGGCGTTAGCATCGGCAACCTCGTGGCTTCGCAGGTTGGGCAGTCGCAGCTGGGCGGCGGCTTTTTGTGGATCGCCGATCTGGGCAAGCCCGACCCGTTCTATGTGCTAGGCGTGCTGTCGGTAGTCTTCCAGCTGCTGGTGCAGCTGATGGCGACACCGCGCGTGCAAGATCCTCAGCAGAAGGCGATGACTCAGTCGATGCTGATCTTGCCGCTGATGTTCGGCTACCTCGGCTTTACCTTCCCGGCCGGTGCGGTGCTGTACTGGGTGGTGGGCAGCATCCTCTCGATGATCCAGCAGTATGTGATCTCGGGCTGGGGGTCGCTGGCAAATTACCTGAAATTCTTGCCAACTACCGGTGGCCTGCTGCCGCCGACTACGCCGGCTGCGGCTGCAGTGGGGGCGAATGGCGGAGCTACGGTCATCGACGAGCCGCCGGCCGAGAAGCTAAGCTTCTGGGATGTGCTGCGCCCGGCTGCTGAGCAGGGCGGTGCAGGCGATACGGCCGAGGCCGATGAAGCAACCGAGCAAGCACTGAGTGATGTGCGACGCCAGCTTAGCCAAGAGACGCAGCGTCGTCGCAAAGCCCGTCGTTGATGATCCCTCGGCAATGAACGATACCCGACGAGGAACATATGAAGAGCATTGAGATCAGCGCGCGCACGGTCGCTGAGGCGATACAGTTAGCGCTGGCCCAGCTCGGCAAAGATCGCGATGAGGTCGCTATCGAAGTGCTGGAAGCCGGAAGTGACGAGGAAGAGGCGCTCGTTCGCGTGACTGCGGTCGACGATGACGAAGAAGCGGTAGCTGAAGCCGCCCCGGCACCGGTGACGGGCGATGTTGATCAGATTGCCCGGCGGATCCTCGAAGATCTGCTTGAGCGCATGGATATCCATGGCTACGTGACGGCGGTTCACAGCACTGTGCCCGGCCAGCGTGGCGAGCCGGAAGAAACGATCACGCTGCATGTCGAAGGTGCCGACGAAGAGGCGATGGGCCTGCTGATCGGCCGGCGCGGCGAGACATTGCGCTCGGTGCAGTTCATGGTGAACCTGCTGGTGAGCCGCAAGGTGCAGAAATGGCCGCAGGTTGTCGTCGACGTCGGGAACTATCGGCAGCGCCGCCAAGAGTCGCTCGAGGGCCTGGCGCGGCGTATGGCCGATCGGGTGCGGCAAAGCGGGCGCCCGCTAACGCTTGAGCCGATGGGCGCCTACGAGCGGCGGATCGTGCACCTGGCCCTGCGCGCTGATCCGAGCGTGTATACCGAGAGCAGTGGCGAGGGCGAGCATCGTAAGGTTGTCATCTACCCGGCAAAGCAGTAACTTCGGGCGCCGGCCGATCGTCATACATCGTAGTCGATCAGTGAGCCGGCGAAGCCTGTTCGCCCTACAAGCGCAGATGACAACTGAATGAACCCCGATTACCTGATGCTCGGCCACTTTACGCGCGACGTGCTGCCGGATCGTACGACGATCCCCGGCGGCACGTCTTTGTATGCAGCGCTGACTGCCTACCGCCTGGGCCGTCGCGTGGCGGTGGTGTCGGCGCCGGCCGAGCTACCGCCAGATTGGCCAGCGGCCATTCAGCTACTGTTTCATGCTTCGCCTACGCCGCCCACCTTCGAGAATATCTATACCCCCGAAGGGCGCACGCAGATCCTGCACACGGCATCGCAGCCGATCACCTTTGACGCCATTCCCGAGGCGTGGCGCGGCGCGCCGGTTGTGCACCTTGGCCCCATTCTAGGCGAGACGCCCCAGGAGCTGGTTGCAGCCTTTCCCCGCGCGCTGCTTGGCGTGACGCCTCAGGGCTGGATGCGGCGCTGGGACGAGCCGCTGCCCGGCCCGGTGATCTACGAGCCCTGGCGGCCTGCCCCGGCGTTGCTGGCGCAGATCGATGCGCTGGTGCTGAGCATCGAGGATGTGCGCGGCGACGAGGCGCTCGCCGCTAGCTATGCACAGCACTGCCGCTTGGTGGTTGTGACGCGCGGGGCGAGCGGCGCGACGCTGTTCGTCGATGCTGCACCACATCAGCTCGGGGCGTTTGCCGCAACCGAGCACGACCCCACAGGCGCCGGCGATGTGTTTGCCGCTGCACTGTTTGCGCGCCTGCACGAGACAGGCGACGCGCTGGCGGCGGCGCAGTATGCCGCGTATGTAGCTGCACTGAGCGTTGAGGGTGTGGGAGTGAGTGCGATTCCCGATCGGGCAGCGATCGAGGCCGGGCTGGCCGCCGCGAAGCAGGCGTACGCGCTTGGCGATCCTGAATCACTCGCGTGATACCAAATTCGCTTGTTTACTTACACTTTGGTGAGGGTTCGGGGGCAGGGAAGCCGCCCCCGAATTTCTTTTTGTGAAGCCGGGCATGGCATCGCAAAACGAAAGCGATCAAACGGAGGTGGAGAATACGGGCGGCGCCGCTTGGCATATGCCAGCGGCGCGGGCCAAGCCCGCGCCGCCGAAGTGTGCATGAGGGGCGAGGCTTCTGCGACGCCAAGCCCGACCATGTTTATTGCCGAAAATCTTGCTAGCCGAGGTTGCCGCGCCCGCCTGTATCGAAGCCGCGCCGTGGGGTAATACGCGGGCCGCGCGCGCCAACTGGCCCGGCCGAGCTCTCCATCGTATTGCCTCGGTCGGTCGAGAGGCCCACGCTGGGCTGCTGCGGGCCGTCGTTCGAGGAGCGCCCAACCTCGGCGGCGCGCAGCTCCTGGGCTTGCAGAAGCAGCTCGGGCGCCGGCTCGAACAGGAACTCGAGCGCGTGACCGTACTTGTCGAGCCCGGATGCCACCACCAGAATACGGCTGCCCTCGGGGATGCCGCCCGACGCCAGCAGATCGGCCATAGGCGCCTCGACAAGCTTCAGCAGCTGCTGGCGCAGTGGGCGAGCGCCGAAGCGCGGCTCGAACCCCTTGTGCAGTACATACTCTTTGGCCTCGTCGGTGAGCTCGAGCTGGATGCCATGGCGTAGATACTGCTCGTTGGCCTCTTTCAACATACGCTCGAGCACCGCGCGTAGGATATCGCTGGAAAGTGGGCGGAAGGCGATGATCTCGTCGAGGCGGTTGATCCATTCGGGCTGAAAGACGCGCTGCAGCGCCTCAAAGCCGATCTGGTAGATCTGCTGGCCGGTGGCCTCGACATCTTTCTGCGCCGTGCGAAAGCCGATCGTGCGCCGGTCGAGATAATCGACCATCTCCTTGGCGCCGACATTCGTCGTCAGAATCACCACGCTGCTCTGGAATGATACGCGCCGGCCGCCATTCAGCAGCAGTATCTCGCCATCTTCCATGATCTGCAGCAGCAGGTTCCACAGCTCGGGCTGGCCCTTTTCGATCTCGTCGAAGAGCACGACGCTGTTATCCTGCTCGATCACGTCGGGGTTCAGCAGCGGCTTCTGATCGCGGCCCACGTACGATGGCGGCGCGCCGACCAGCGCCGACACCTCGTGGCCCTGGCTGAAGAGCGAGCAGTCGATCTTGAGAAACGCCTCGCCATCGGGCCGCAGCAGCTGGGCTAGCCGGCGGGCTGTGGCCGTCTTGCCGACGCCGGTGGGGCCGAGAAACAACAGCGTGGCGCGCGGCCGGCGCGGGTTGCCAGCTGAGAAGCCGAAACGAGCGCGGTTCAGCAGGCGGGTGATCGCCTCGATCGCG
This sequence comes from uncultured Kouleothrix sp., assembly GCA_937858455.1. Lineage (GTDB taxonomy): Bacteria > Chloroflexota > Chloroflexia > Chloroflexales > Roseiflexaceae > Kouleothrix. Next base: position 1,471 of record CALLYN010000008.1, on the reverse strand, counting down.
CGATCCTGCCCAAAGATCGTATTGCGCAGTTTCTGCTCGACTTCATCGAGTGGATTGGCATTTCCACGAATTGCCCTGACCATACGGCTCGTGTCGTACTCCATGTATACCCTCGATCCAATTCAAAGCGGCCTAATGGTATGGTGCTATGCTGGTGCCGCTAGCTGATAGACATTCGCAGTGTGTATCTCGGTAATGTTGAGGCCATTATACCCGTCGGCGATTCGCAACGTCAAGATAGTGGCAATAACAGAACGTAAACAGCTCGGTTGCTAATTTGCTTCACGAATTATTATGGTGTGGCTGTATGTGGCTACGATTTTAACTAATGTATAACATACACTTAATCTCGATCGACTAGAGTGAAGCCGACACAACGATCCGCGTGTGCAGTACGCTTCGCGAAAACGGGGCCGCCTGTGAGATGTGATGTTGATTCTTCGTATGTAACGACGTACGCTGCACCGTAGATACGCTCTGCGGCGCCGCTTACTCTGCGGCCAGAGATATGACGACAATCTTGATTATTGAAGACGAGCAGGTGCTCAGCGAGACACTGAGCTACAATCTCGAGCGGGCCGGCTTCGACGTAGCCACCGCGAGCGACGGGATTGCGGGCCTAGAGAAGGCGCGCCAGCTGTGCCCGGCGCTGATTATTCTCGATGTAATGCTGCCTGGGCTCGATGGCTTCTCGATCTGCCGGACGCTGACGCGCGAGCGCATGGTGCCGATTATTATGCTCACGGCGCTGCAAGACGAATCGCACCGCATCGCGGGGCTCGAGCTTGGCGCGATCGATTATGTAGTCAAGCCATTCAGCATGGGCGAGCTGCTGGCGCGGGTGCGCTCGATCTTGCGCTGGAATGAGCGCCAGCGCCAGGCGCCCGGCCCCGATGTGCTGGAGGTGGGCGATCTGCGGCTTGATCGGGTGAGCCGGCAGGTGTGGCTTGGCGATCACGAGATCGAGCTTTCGTATAAAGAGTTTGATCTGCTGGCCTGCCTGATGCACAATAGCGGCGTGGCGCTCTCGCGCGACCTGCTGCTCGAGCGCGTGTGGGGTAGCGAATTCCCAGGCTCGAACCGGACGATCGATGTGCATATTCGCTGGCTGCGCGAAAAGCTCGAGGCCGACCCGGCGAACCCGGTGATGATCAACACTGTGCGCGGGGTGGGCTACCGGTTTCAAGGCCCGGCGGCGCAGGCGATGCGTAAGACTGGTACCGACGGGTAGCGGCCGGGCATTGCGCTGTTTCATCGCCACGAAGACCGAAGGCCCAAGCAGCGCGTGTAACCGCAGCGGCTTGGGCCTTCGGTCTTCGTGGCCGGTGCTGGCAGTATCGGGGCAGGTCTAGCCCCAAAACCTTTCATACACTGTTCGCTTGATCACGTATAGATTGTGCTGCACTACGTGGCGAAGCCACGTAGTGCAACGCAAAACGAAATTTGGGGGCGGCGAAGCCGCCCCACAAAC
>CALLYN010000007.1 GCA_937858455.1 uncultured Kouleothrix sp. | reverse complement strand
TCTTTCGCAATACGAAAATCGGCACCAAGTCAACGATACCAAGACACAACGAAATCAACGAGGTTTTGGTCGCAAAGATCTGTAAGGATCTCGAGATCCCCAAACCGTCATAACAACGCCGGCGGAGTACTCCGCCGGCGTTGTGGTATGTGCGACGCCTGTGCTATACTTTTTTCGGAACACAAAACACCGGCCCTTGCCTGATCAGCTTGGGGGCCGGCGTTCTGTTTGTTTTCGTTTGTTGCGCGTGGGCGCGTTGCTATTGTCGCACCTCTCCCCGAGGGCTGTCAAGGCGCGCCGACGCTCAAAGGAGCATGCATGAGCGATCGCCGACGGCCGCGGCCCAGCGAGGTTCAAGCGCAGATTCTTCAAGCGCTGCTTGACTATCGTTCGGGCACCTTTGCTGAGCACCTGGATCTTGTTGCACGCCTGGGCCTTGATGACGATATCGTGCGCGATACCATTACTGTGCTCCAGCATCAGGGGCGCGTCACGGCACGAAGTACGTTTCGTGTGGTCTATGTAGCCCTCACCGCACCGGCCCGCCTGAAGCTCGAAGAGGCCGCGTACATCGCAGCGGAACAGGCAGCGGCCGAGCGCGCCACGATAGAAGACGCGCTGAAGACTGCGCGGCGTGCGGAATCGCTCTTGGCGAAGCAGATCGCGCAGCACGGAAGTGCGCTGGTGCCGGTGCACTTGGTTTTGCAACTGGAAGATAAGCAGGCGGAAATCACACAGCTTGAGCAGCGCCTCCGCGCGATCAGCCAGGCGCCCAGCTCTGAACAGTAGCCTCAACCATCAAATAAACACGTGGCGACGCTGGTTAAGCGTCGCCACGTGTTTATTTGCCCCCAATACTATTCGCCCCCGAATAATTGCATAATCAATAGTTGCGATTTCGCTATTGTTTCTGCTATACTAGGCGCACAGATGTGCGCTTTTGCCAGCGCGCACCCGAAAGCCGAGGCGCTATGACCGACCTGACCCTGCTTTCCGCCCCGCGTATCAGCGCCCCCCTGTTTGCGGCGATTCTCACCCGCAATCATTCCCCCGCGGCGGCTGAAGCCGCCGAGCTGGCGCTGATCCCCGACGGCTACGGCCTCGATCGGGCGATCGCTTTGGCGTTTTTCCGGCATGAGAGCAGATATGGTACCGCTGGCGTGGCGACGCACACGCGCGGCTGGGGCAACCTCCGCCCGGCCAGCTGGCAGGCACGCCGCGCTGGCATCTACACGTCGCCAGAGTCGGGGCAGTTCGCGTTGTACACCACCTGGGCCAACAGCCTGCGCGACTGGTGCGAGCTACTGCGGCGATTCTATGTGCCGGCTGGCCTCACCACGGTCTACGCCGTCACGCCACGCTACGCGCCGTCGGGCGATGGGAACGACCCGATCCGCTATGCAGCGGATGTCGTGGCCACCGTGCTGCGCTGGCAGGTTGAGGATCAGGCGCCGCGCCCGGCCGGCACGCGCTGGCAGGCGCTGCGCACGTGCAATATCCGGCGCGCGCCGCATCGACGCGCGCCGCTGGCCGGGGCACTGCAGCGCGGCGCGGCGTGGTATGGCGAGCTGGTCAGCGGCGGCGTCTACCAGGGCAACGATCAGTGGGTACAGAGCGCCGATGGGCGCTACGTGTGGAGCGGCTGTTTGCGGCAGGTGAGCTCGTGACGCAAGCCGATTCGCAGGATCTGCAGGAGCGCATTCGCGCCATGTCGCTGACGTTCGGCGCTGCCTATGAGCGCGTGCTACGCGATATGCTGGCGCTGCTCACAAGCGTGACACACAAGGATCTCGCGGCCTTCATCGCCGAGTTAGAAGCCGAACGCCAGGGGCGGCGGGAATTGCTCGACGTGGTGAGCGCCCTCGCATCGCAGCAGGGCGAGATCATGGTGGCGGTGCACCGGCTCCAGGACGAGCTGCGCGCGCTGGCGGCGGGGATTGCCGCGCAGCCGCTGGCCGACCCGTACGACCATCATGAGTGATAGCCGCCGCTACGAGCTGGAGATTGAAGCGATGCGCCGCGAGTTGGAGCGCACGAACGCCTATGCAGAGCAGCTCGCCGCTGCCGCGCGGCGCGACGACGCCACCGAGATTACGCGCATCGGCGTGGATCTGCTTGAGCTGCGCCGGCAGTTTGACGCGCTCGTACAGCGCGTGGATGCGGTCGAAAAGCGCATCGGTGAGATTGCGGCGGCTGCGGCGGCAATCACGCGGATGCTCGGCGATGATGCGGTGCTGCGCGCCAGCCGGCAGCGGCTGTTTAACTGGTTTATCGGCGCGGTCGTGTTTTGTATGGCGCTGCTGCTGGCGTTTGCCGGCGTGATCATGTGGAGGTTATGGTGATGGGGCACTATACCTACAACGGTGAGCGGTGGTATCACGATGTGCAGCCGCTACTGAAACGGCTACGGCGATGGGTTGTTTCCACCGGCCTCGAGGCCGTGCAGCACGATGCGCGTGGCTACACGTATCGGTGGGATGCGCCGATCGAGAAGATCCGGCGCTCGATCCGCTCGCACCCTGGCCGCTCGCGCCTATTCGGCGCATATAGCGCACTGTGCCCGATCTCGCTGTTCGGCGGGCGCATCACGCTGTATCCGTTCGGCATAGACGTGTACCGCCGACGTGTACAGGCGTGGTACTGCCTGCACTATCGGATCGCGAACCCTGGCCCGAACTGGCGCAAACAGTGGTACGCCTACCGCGCGAGAGATGCCACGCCGGCACACGCCGATCGGTGGTATTTCGGCACGCCGCTTGAGGTTACGCGAGCGGCGCAGCAGCAGCACGGGCGGCGCGATGCAGCCTGAGCACGACGATCACCACAGCATCATGTGGCCGCTGCTGATCCGCGCGGCGGTCTACGGCCTGCCGCTGGCTGGCCTGGCGGGCGCGGCGTGGCTGGCCTGGCGGGCGTTGGCTGCTGCTGCTGCTGCTCATCGGCGCTCGGGCTGGCGCGGGGTGGTGTGACGTGGCACTCACGACCAAACAACAGGCGTTTATCGAGCACTATCTGCGCACCTGGAACGCCAGCCAGGCCGCGCGCGACGCCGGCTATAGCGAAAAAACTGCGCGCGCGATTGGCGCCGAAAACCTGACAAAACCTGACATCCAGGCCGCCATTCAAGCCCGCCTGAGCGAGCTGAAGATGGGCGCGGACGAAGTGCTGACGCGCCTGACCGAGCACGCGCGCGGCTCAATGCACGATTTTCTGCGCGTTGACGAAGAGGAGATCACGCTCACCTGGTCGCTAATGCGTATCCCCACCACCGCCGACGGTGAAAGCGACCTTGCCGACGCAGTGATGCAGCTCGCCCGTCAAGAAAACGTACGACCGACCGATCATATCCTCCAGACCGCGACGGTCAAACGGGCGACGGCGCGGCTTGACCTGCTGCAGGCTGGGCAGCGCGGCAAGCTGGGGCTGATCAAGAAATACACGCTGGATGAGAAGGGCAAAGTCTCGATCGAACTCTACGATGCGCAGGCCGCGCTGCAGTTGCTCGGCCGCAACCACGGATTGTTCAGTGATACGCATATGAATGTCGATCTATCGACATTAAGCGATGCGCAGCTGGAAGAGCTGGCCGCGGGAGTGCCACTTGTTCGGGTTCTCCGAAAATCAAAGCAAAACGCCGCTCCAGGTGCGGGCGGCAGCGGAGATTGAGCGCCGGCGGCGCGCCCATGGCGTCTCGCCTTTCGCGATCTACCAGCTTGATCCGGAGCGCTACATTGTCGAGCGGCTCGGCTGGCGGCCGTGGGCCGGCGACGGCCAGCACCCCGGCCAGGTCGACGTGCTCGGCGCCTACACCGAGGCACTGCGCTCCCAGCTTATACACCCCGAGGCGCCGTGCAAAAACATCATCCGGATCGAGGCTGGGCATACCGTGGGCAAGACCAAGCTTGCTAGTGGGATTGTGAATCACTTCTTCGACTGCTTTCCGCCGGCGATCTGCTATACCTTCGCGCCGACCTATGAGCAGATCCACGATCTGCTGTGGAAAGAGGTGAAGGCCGACCGGCGCGGCAAAGGCCTGCCTGGGCGTGTGCTCGATCTCGAGCTACGCGTCGCCGACAACCATTTCGCCAAAGGTCGCGCGACATCGAACGCCGGCGGGCAAGGGAGCGAGCGCGCACAGGGCCAGCACGGCCCCTACCTGCTCTTCGTGCTGGATGAGGCTGAGGGAATCGCCGATTACGTGTTTGATGCAGTGAAGTCAATGACCTCGGGCGGCCTCTCGATTGTCCTGATGCTGGCCAACCCGCGCACCCGCGTCAGCCGCTTCTATCGCTCGCGCGAAGGCGCAAACGTCGCCAACTTCCGCATTAGCTGCGTCTATCATCCAAACGTCCTGCAGGGGCGCGAGGTGGTGCCGGGCGCCGTGCGCCGTGCCTACGTTGAGTCGATGATCGATGATGGTACCACACAGCACTGCGAGGTGGTGGCGCAGCACGACCCCGACCGCCATACGTTTGAGCTGCCCTGGCGACCGGGCGTGATCTATGCGCCCGATGCGGAATTTCTGTTTCGCGTGCTGGGCATGGCGCCGGCAAACCGCGCGATTGATACACTCATTCCGACCGGGCGCTATGATGCCGCGACACGGCGTCCGGCACCGGCCGAGCGACCGAACTGGGCGCGCTTCGGTGTGGATGTGGCGCGCTTCGGGGATGACATTGGGACGCTCTACCGTCGTTGGGGTGATGTGATACACCGGGTGGCGGCCTTTCCCCAGCAGCGCACGGGGGACTATCTGCGGGCCATTCGTGACGATTGCGCGCGACTCGCGGCCGCTGGGGTCACGAGTGTGCATGTGCGTGTTGACGGTGGCGGCGGGTTTGGGGCTGGCATTATTGATGGCCTGATCGATGATCTTGATCTCCATAGGATGTTCGCTGATTTCCACGTATACGAGGTGCATTTTAATGCGACCGCGTACGACCAGGAAGCCTATGCCGATCTGGCAAGCGAAATGTATGGGCATACGGCCGAGGTGCTGCGCGCGGCGGCACTCGTGGATGTGCCCGCCGCGCTCGAGACGGATCTCTGCGCGCGCACCTATACGTGGGTCAAGGCTGGGCCAGCAGACGTCAAAAAGGACGTGAAAAAACTGCGATCCAAAAACGAATTCCGCGCCACGTTCCACCGCTCACCTGATGACGGCGACGGCTGCGCGCTAGCCTGTGCGCCAGATTATGTGTTTGCGCCAGCGACACCAACCATGACCCGCAACCCGCTTCGGGGCGCCAGTGACGATGCGCGATTGGTCTATATCGCCGGGAAGGGGATACGCCAGATATGAACTACATCCGCACGATCACCGCGCGCATGCACGCCGATCGCATGTTTGCAGATGACTTCGATCGCCTCACCACGATGAAGCGCGGCTGGGACTATTACGAAGGCCGCCACCCGGACATGCTCCAGGTGCTGCCGGGCGAACCAAACGACAACACCCGTATCAATCTCGCGCGCACCATCGTGAACCGCGGCATCGCATTTCTGCTCGGCAATGAGCTGACGTGGCAGTTTGATGAGACCGACGCGACCACCACCCCGGCCGAGGCGTATGTGCGCGGCATCTGGGACGCGAACGCCAAAATGACGCTGCTGCATGAGGTTGCCCAGAACGGCTTTATCACCGGCGTGGCGGCGATCAAGGTCGCGCCGCAGCCGGATGGGACGATCCGGCTCATCAACCTGAACCCCGTCGATCTGCGCCTGTTCAGCGCGCCCGACGACAGCGACGATGTGTGGTGCTTCGTGGTCAAGTACTGCGCCGACGATCGCGGCGTGCCGGTTCACTACGCCGAAATCACCGAGCGCACCGGCCCGCGCGGCTCAGCGACGTGGCAGATCACGACCTACCGCGCGGCGGGCGGCGCGCGCAGCTATACCCCGGTCGGCGGGCCAATCGCGTGGCCCTATGCGCTGCCGCCGATCCTCGCCTGCAAGAACTGGCCGCGCGCCAACTGCCCCTACGGCTATAGCGACCTGGAAGATACCGATCTGATGGATGCGCTCAACCTGAGCGCGAGCAGCACGCGCAAGACGCTGCGCCTGTTCCCCGATCCGCAGGATGTGCTGTTTGGGGCCTCCGCGAAGGGGCTGCGCCGCGGCGGGGAGCATATCTGGGGCGATTTGCCTGCCACCGCCAGGGTTGAGCGCCTGGAGCTCTCCGCCGATGCGCTCGACGCGGCGCGCCAGCACGCAATCGACACCCGCGCCGCGATCTTTGCGGGCGCGCAGATGCCCGACATCAGCACCGAGGCGCGGCTGGGCCAGCTCACTAACTTTGGGCTGCGCGTGCTCTATATGGATCTGCTGCACAAGAACAACACGAAGCGCATCATGTACGGCGGCCTCATCAATCGCGTGAATCAGCTGCTCGCCGCGATCGGCGGCTTCGGCCCGGTCGAAACGTCGTTCACCTGGCCGGATCCACTGCCGGCCGACGAGCTGGCGCAGATTCAGGCGGTGACGCAGAAGCGGGCGAGCGGCCTGGTGGATGATGAGACGCTGACCACCGAACTCGGCTATGACTACGAGGATGTGCAGGCACGCCTGCGGCAGCAGCGCCTGCGCGACACGCCGCCGGTGAGCGCCGCCGCGCCGCCGGGAGATCCGCAGACACGCATGCAGCCGGAAGGGGGGTGATCATCCATGGCACCGAAGACATCGAGGGCGCCGAAGAAAAAGACGTCGAAGAAGGGCGGGAAAGCGTGCTAACGATCGCGCAGAAGCTGCTGATGCGCCGTCTGCTCTTGCAGGTGGTCGCCATGCTGGAGCGCGATCTGCGCGCCGTCGGCGTGCGCATTGACGGAACGACGGAGGTGCGCAGCGAGCGCCCGGCGCGCCCTTGATCCCTGTGCTATACTAGTCGTAACGTGATACGTGTTCCCGCGAGCCACCCTGTGGCCGCCGGCCCACTCCCGATCGGGAGCTGGGCCGTTTTGTATTGTCGCACGCCAGGAGCGTTCGCCATGACCACGACGCCGGACGGCCAGGAGCCGACCGCCACCCCCGCACCAGCCCCGGAGGCTGATATCGCCCGGCTCGCCGTGCTGGAGCGCGAGCTGAAAGAGGCGCGCGCCGAGGCCGCAAAGTACCGCACCGAAAAGCGCGCCCAGGAGGCCCAGGCGGCCGCCGAGCGCGAGCAGCAGCTGGCGGCGCAGGGCGAGTACAAGACGCTGGCCGAGCAGCGCGCAGCCGCGCTGGCCGAGGCCGAGCAGCAGATCGCGGCCGGGCGCGAAACCAGCAAGGCGATCGAGCGCTATCAGCAGGCCGTCGCGGCCCTCGTCGCGCCGCGCCTGGAGGGATTGAGCGAGCCGCTGCAGGCGCTGGTGCGCGGCCTGGAGCCGCTTGCCCAGCTGGAGTGGCTGGCCGCGCTGGCCCCGCTCGGCACCACCTGGGAGAAGCCGTTCCTGACCACGGCGCCCTGGCTCGTGGTGGCGTTCCGCGAGGAGTATGGCCGTGAGCCGAACGGCGAGCGCATCAAGCACTACTACGTCCGCGAATCAGTGGGCATCGCCAGCGGCCTGCTCATCGCCAGCCTGACGCTTGCGGGCCTGGCCACCCTGACCCACACCCCGAGCCCGATGGCCTTCCT
>CALLYN010000006.1 GCA_937858455.1 uncultured Kouleothrix sp. | reverse complement strand
CTGGCGCTGCGCGAGCGCGGCCGGCTGGCGGCCTACGCGCTGTTTCAGGTATCGGCAAACCGCCAGGTGCAGCTGGCCGACCTTGGCGCCGCCGATGCGAGCGCCGCCGCCCAGCTGCTGCGAGGGCTGCGGGCCTATGGCGCGCCGCTTGTCGCCATCAACGAGCCGGCCGACAGCCCGATCACCAGCGCGTTTCTGGCCGAGGGCTGGGCCGAGTTTGAGCGCCAGCACGAGCTTGCGATCGAACTCTAGCGCCAACACTTTTCGGCAGCGCGGCCACGGAAGATTCACAACGACAAATAGAGGAGCGAATACTATGCCGCTATTCGACTGGTTCAGCCGCAAGAGCGCGGCCGGCGCGAGCGCTACGGTCAACGGCATCGCGCTCGCGTATCGCGACGAAGGCCAGGGCGAGCCGATTGTGCTCGTTCACGCGTTTCCGCTCAGCGGTGCGATGTGGGAAGATCAGATCGACGCCCTGGCCACGCGCTTTCGCGTCGTAGCGCCCGACTTGCGTGGGTTTGGCGCCAGCGCGCGCGGCAGCGGCATGGCCAGCCTCGACCAAGCCGCCGACGACGTGGCGGCGCTGCTCGATCACCTGCAGATCGAGCGCGCCACGCTGGTTGGCCTCTCGATGGGCGGCTATATTGCCTTCGCCATGCTGCGGCGGCACCGCGCGCGGATCGCGCGGCTGGTGCTGGCCGATACGCGCGCCGGCGCCGACAGCGAGGAGGGCCGGCTGGGCCGCGAGCAGAGCGCGCAGCTGGCCGAGCAAAACGGCGCTGGCGCCATCGCCGAGCAGATGCTGCCCAGGCTGCTCTCGGCCGGCGCCAGCGCGGCAGTGCGCGACGAAGTGCGCAAGATCGTGGTAGCGAACGACCGCGCCGGCATTGCTGCGGCGCAGCGGGCCATGGCCGCGCGGCCCGACTCAAACTCGCTGCTGGCGACGATCGACATACCGACGCTGCTGATCGTCGGGGCGGCCGATGTGCTTACACCGCCCGACGAGGCCCGCGCGATGCAGCGGGCGATCGCTCACAGCACGCTTGTCGAAATCGCCGGCGCCGGGCACCTTGCGAACATTGAGGCGCCCGACGAGTTCAGCGCGGCGATCGAGGCGTTTATCGCCGGCCCGCAGGCGCTCGGCCGGGCGGGCGGCGGGCTGGCCGGGCAGTGGTAGCACCGGGTACCGATTGCAGCGCTCGGATCGAAACAACCTCTATATAACAGGGCTTACGCGGTCGCCTGCAATATGAGCTTGTTCTGCCTGCGGCAGCATGGTACTTCGCTTTCTTTTGTGCTCAGATGTTGGCGCTTTGCGCCAACATCTGAGCACCAAACATGAAAAAGTACCGCTCTGCCGAAGGCAAAAACGCGCACCGCGTAGCTCGTGTATGTAACGCAAGTGCGTAGCTTCTCTTTTGTTGTGGCCCTGCCCGGCTTCGCCGGGCAGGGCCACAACAAAAGTTCGAGGGCGGCTTCGCCGCCCTCGAACCCCATATACAGCACGTGATCGGCCGGATGCGCTTTGGCTATGCTGCTGCGGTGCTCAGCCCGCGTGCGCGGCGATCCTGGGCGCGCAGGTAGAGGAACGCCGCTAGCGCGCCGGCCAACAGCGCCAGCTGCGGCAGCAATGTTTGCCACGTCAGGTAGATGCCGAAAAATTCCAGCAGCGCGTTGCCGGATCCATCGCCGATGGGCGAGGCCGGGATGGCGCCGGCGACCTGCAGCGCGTGGATGCCGGTGCCGACGAACTTAAAGCCCAGGTAGTACACAAGCAGGCCGGCAATGCGGAAAAACGGCCGCAGCGGCAGCTTCACGCCAACTACGAGCATCAGCACTGCCAGTACCACCAGCACCGCAGCGCCGATGCCAATGCCGAGCAGCATGTCGCGCATGGCAATAGAGGGCGCCATGCCCAGGTAGAATACCGCCGTCTCGGCACCCTCGCGGAATACCGCCAGAAATGCCAGCAACCCCAGGCCGGCCATGCTGCCGCGCGCCAGCGCGCGGGTCGTCTGCTGGTTGATGTAGCGCTGCCAGGCGTGCAGGCTGGCCTTGCTATGCAGCCAGTACGACACATAGAACAGCATCGCGGCGGCAATCAGGCCGATAATGCCTTCGATCAGCTCGCGATTGCGCCCGGCGCTGATGTTATTGAACAGCATCTGCAGCAGCAGCGCGGCCAGCAGGCTAGCCAGCACGCCGAGCGCGCCGCCGGCCCAGATCCAGCCGCGCTTGTCGCGGTTGCCCGATTTTGTCAGAAACGCCAGCAGCGCGATGATCACAAGCAGCGCTTCGAGGCCTTCGCGCAAGATGATCGCCGCCGCATCGACCGCGGTGTAGGCGCTGGCGGTGCTGTAGGGCGCAAGCGTGGTTTGAATTTTGCCAAGCGCGGCGCGTGCGCCCGCCAGGTCGGCGGGGCTGGCGCGCAGCGCCGCCGCGACCGTGCCCATGGTCGCTTCGATCGCGTGGTAATCGTCGTTCGAGCGCGTGGCGATCTGATCCTCGGCGGATGGCCACGCGCGGATGAAATCGTCGAAGCGCGCGCGCGCGGTGTCGGCGTCGCCCTGCGCGAGCGCCGCGTCGACCGCGCTGACTGTCGCGAGCAGGCCGGCCGGAGTTACCTTGGCGGGCGCGGCGGCGGGGGCGCTCGCGGGCTCGGCCGGCGCGGTGGCGAGGCGATCGGCCACTTCGGTGATCTCGCTGCCGAGATGCGTGTAGGCAGCCTTGACGGCGGCCGGGTCGGGCGGGGTGGTATACGCGGCCGCCTTCAGCTGATCGAGCGCGGCCTCGATATCGACATAGCCCTTGGGATCGCGAGTGCCGACCTGCTGCTCGAAGCCAGCCCAGATCGCGTGCAGCTCTTCGTACTCGGCGCGCATCAGCTCGGGCTTGCCGGCCTCGGCCGCGGCCGCGCCTTCGGCGGTGTGCGTCGTCAGGCTACGCACCTGGCCGGCAAGGCCTGGCGTGGGGGCAGCCGCCGGCGCGGCGGCGAGGCGATCGGCCACTTCGGTGATCTCGCTGCCGAGATGCGTGTAGGCAGCCTTGACAGCGGCCGGGTCGGGCGGGGAGGCATACGCGGCCGCCTTCAGCTGATCGAGCGCGGCCTCGATGTCGGCGTAGCCCTTGGGATCGCGGGCGCCGACCTGCTGCTCGAAGCCGCCCCAGATCGCGTGCAGCTCTTCGTACTCGGCGCGCATCAGCTCGGGCTTGCCAGCCTCGGCGGCGGCCACGCCCTCGGCGGTGTGGCGCGTCAGGTCGCGCACCTGATCAGGCAGCGGCTGGCTTTGCGCGGCCGCTATTCCAGCGGTGAACAAGGCCAGCATACCGGCTAGCGCGGCGAGCACGAGGTTGCGAAAGCGGGGGATCATGCGTGTTCCTCCTGATGCTATCGGGGGCGGCCAGGCTACCTGGCGCATGACACGGGCATGCGCAAACACAGGGGAAGCTTGCATGCTGCCCCTGGCTGGGCTATAATAGCCGCGCATCGCTACAAATGTTCTTATATGCGAACTGGTGTTATTTGTATGTGCTCATCGACGGCGTTAATATAATCTAATATCGACAGTTTGTCAACTTTTTATTTGCTAAACTCAGCCTAGCGCAGGGGGCGCATGCATGACAGAAGCGCAGAAGCACTCGACATCGCGCCGGCGCCACGCCCAGGATGGGCCGACTGAAAAGATGCGCGAGTACCTGGAAGTGATCTACTACCTAGCGGCGCGCAACGAACGGATCATTGGCGCGCGGCTGGCCGAGTGGATGAACGTCACCCCGCCGACGGTGACGAATATTGTGCAGCGCATGGAGGAGCAGGGCTATATTCTGCGCGATGGGCGCGGCGAGATCCGCTTCACCGACACCGGCTTCGCGCTTGCCGAGGCTATGGTGAAGCGCCACCGGGTGCTCGAGCGCTTTCTGGTAGATGTGATGGGCATTCCCTGGCACAAGATCCACGAAGAGGCGGTGCGGCTCGAGCACAGCCTTTCGCCGCTGATGGAAGAGCGCATTGTGGCGCTCGTAGGCCACTCGGCCACCTGCCCGCACGGCAACCCGATCCCCGGCAGCGGCGTGGGCTACGTTGGTACGGTACGGCTCGACCAGGCGCCGGTGGGCAGCCGGTTTGTGCTGCGGCGGATCGTCGAGGAGGCCGAAGAGGACTCCGACCTGATGCGCTACTTGCAGTCGCACGGGCTGATGCCCGGCGCCCAGTTCGAGGTGATCGACCAGTCACCCTCGTATGGGGTCGAGCTGCGCGGCGCCAGCAAAGCGCTGACGATCTCGGCGCAGATCGCGGCGGTGCTCTGGGGCGAGCGAGCATAATGCGCTATTTACATTTACCGAAGATAGCATATAATCGTAGTACCGACGAATTTCTCGATATTAGCATGGAGGCACCGCATGTCCGAAATTTCTGAGTTTTTCCCGGTCACTGCTGGGCTAGTTATTGGCTTGGTAGTGCTGCGCATCGCTAGCCCACGCATTCGTGCGATCGCTCTGATCGCGCTGAGCGTGCTGGCAGGCGTGTTGGCCAGCTTTATCAGCGGCGAGCTGTTTATCAGCTGGGATTTCATCTTCTTCGATATTCCGCTGGTGTTTGCCGCGGCCGCGGCGGTGGTGCTCGGCGTGAGCTGGTGGCGGCGCCGGTCGGCCGCAACGCGCTGAGGGCGGCGCTATCGCACAAAAAGGCAGCCGGCGGCACGCCAGGCTGCTTTTTTCGTTGGCTCGGCCAGGGCGTGCTATGGCGCCGGCTCCACCCGTGGGCCGCGCAGCCAGCGGTAGCCAATCAGCAGCAGCAGCGCGGCGCCGAAGGCCAGGCCGGCGCCATAGACAAACGGCGCTTGCTTGCCGACATTATTCCACAGGTAGGCGGCCATCAGGTTGGCCGGCAGCGTCGCCAGGCCGCTCAGCGCGGTGAACCAGCCGAGCGCCGCGCCGCGCCGGCCTTTCGGCACCAGATCGGCGACGAACGCGCGCGCCACTCCTTCGGTCCCCGCGTAGTACAGCCCGTACATCACGAACAGCTCGGCGATATGCCACGGCTGGCTGGCAACGCTCCACCCCAGGTAGGTGAAGCCAAACACCACCAGGCTGAACAGCAGCAGCGGCAGGCGGCCAAGCACGTCGCTCAGCGAGCCGAGCGGCGTGGCGGCCAGCGCGTAGGCAATATTGAAGCCGGCATAGAACAGCGGCACCAGCATCAGCTGCGCGTCGATGTCGAAGCTGCGCAGGAAGATAAACGAGTCGGAGGAGTTGCCGAGCGAGAAGATCGCCCAGATCACGGCGAAGGCCCAGAAGCGCGCGCCCAGCGGCTCGGCGCTGGAGGGCGCGGCCGGCTCGGCCGCAACCGGCGCCTTGCGCGCCGGCTCGCGCAGAAACAGCGGGATGATCAAAATGCTGATCAGGCCCGGCACGATCGTCCAGCGGAACACCGCCGACAGATCTTCGCCGGTTCGGTTCAGCACCAGCATGGTGGCGAGCGGCCCCAGCGCAGCGCCGAAGGTGTCCATCGAGCGGTGAAAGCCGAACGCCTTGCCGCGATACTCGGCCGGCACGCTGTCGGCGATGATCGTGTCGCGCGGCGCGCCGCGAATGGATTTGCCGACGCGGTCGACGAGCAGCAGCGCCAGCGCCGGCTGCCACGTGCTGACAAAGCCGATCAGCGGCTTGGCCAGGTTGCTGAGGCTATAGCCAAGTATGATCATCGGGCCGCGGCGCGCCACCCGGTCGCTGCGCTTGCCAACCGCCACTTTCAGCAGGCTGGCGGCGGCCTCGGAGATGCCCTCGATCAAGCCGGCCAGCGCCAGCGGGGTGCCGAGCCAGCGCACCAGAAAGATGAAGCGGATCGGCACCAGCATCTCGCTGCTGATATCGGTGAAGAAGCTCACCAGCCCGAGTACGACGACGTTGCGGTTGAGCCCGGCGCGCCAGCCGGTGGGCTGTGTCTGTGATTCCATAGCTCCTCGAATGGTAGAAGCTGCCCGAAAAGGGTGGTTTGGAGGGACTTCGTCCCTCCAAGCCACTCTTTCTGGTGGGTGGCGGCTACGAATGTGGCCGCCACCCACCAGAAAAGAGGTGCGCCAGGGTTATGCCCCTCGCACTTCCCCTTTCAGAAAGGTTCTTAGGGCAGCCGCGCGAGCACCGCGTGGGCCAGGGCCTGGGCGGCCGGACCGAGCGACTGCGGCGCGCGGCGAGCGTCGGTAAGAATGACGAACACGATGATGCCGGGCTTCGACACCAGCACGCTGCCGCCTTTGCCATAGGCGGCGGTTTCAAAGCCGCCGATCGCGCGCGCGCCCTCGTGCTGGAAAAAGCGCGCGCGCTGCTCGAAGCTGGCCGCGTCGGATCGCACCGCCGTAAGCTCGACCAGCACCGACGCGGCGGTATGGGCCGCCAGCGGCTCGTACGAGCACTCGGCGTCGATCAGCTCGTGCTCGCCAATCGGCTCGGCCGGCGGCGCGCCGAGCGCCTGATCCACTTCGGCCTGGGTCAGCAGGCTGCACGGGTCGGGCAGGCTGCCGGCGGCGCCCAGCGGCGCCTGCGCTGCCGGAAAGTATGCGCCCAGGGCGAACACCGCCACGGCGAGGCCGCCCACCACCAGCGCGAGCACGCCGATCTGCCAGTACGCGCGCCTGCTACGCGTCGTCGGCGTCATCGGCTGCCTCGGCCACGTCGAGCACGCTGATGGCGACGAGCGGGTGCCGCCAGCGCCCAGCGCCGACGATCTCGCGCAGCGCGCCGCCGCTGTACTGCGCGAAATCGTCGGCCGGGGCGGCCTGGCCCTCGATCCACAGTGTTGCGACGACGGTTGGCTGCTGAGTATCGGCGGCCGGCGGGCCGGCCGCGAGCGCCTTGACCGCCACCGAGAGCCGCGGATGGCGCCAGTGGCCGGCGCCGAGCACATCGCGCACGATCTGCGCGCCGGCCTCGGGCGTAGGTGGTGGCCCGCCGGCGCCGACGAGCGCGAACTGCGCCTTGAGCTGAATCGCTTTATGCATCGGCCGCGTCTTTCCTATCGACTACTGCAGCTGGTCGAGCGCAACCCACTGGCCGCGCCGCTCGACCTCGATGCGCATAATTGGGTGAATCTCCCATAGCGTACCACGAGTTTTGCCGATCTGCTCGGGATGCTCGGGGTCGAACATAAGCCAGCCGCTGATGCGGACGTGGCTGCCAGCGTGAACCAGCTGGGTGAGCGTGTCGATCGACCAGGCCGGGTGTTTGGCGCGCAGGCGCGGCGTGACCTCAACCACCACCGCGCCGCTGCGATCGGTGCTGGGCTGATCGACCAGCCAGACGTGGAAATCGCGAAACTGCGCGTCGGCGCCGTGGCAGTTGGTCGACTCGGGGCCTTCCTCCTTGGCGCCGGCCAGGTAGCCTTCTACGGCGATCGGCGTGCCCTCGTGGGCTGCGATATCGCGCGCGTCGGCGGCCGGCCAATCGCTGCGGCGCTTGCGCTCGATCGCCTGCGGCCAGGCCAGCTGTGCCACCGCGTCAAAGCTCACCGGCGCGTAGTCGCCCTCGTCGACGCGGTTCTTCAGCTGGTTGAGCGCGGTGTCGCCGCCGTCGCCAGCGGGCGGGCAGCCCTGGAAGTCGCTGCCGGCCGGGCGCGGCTTGCGCGGCGACACTATTCGTGCCTCTGCCACGAAAGGAGTGTGAGACCCGCGGCAACACTCCGGGCCTCTCGTTCCAAGACAGGAGGGTGAGAACTGCTCGCCTGCAGCCTTCGGCAACGCGCTGACAACAGTGGCCGGGGCGGGCAGATCAGCGCGCAGGACGTCATCGCGGTGGCTCACTCACCGAGCCCTGGCTCTCGCTGGGGTCGCG
Source organism: uncultured Kouleothrix sp. (assembly GCA_937858455.1). Taxonomy (GTDB): domain Bacteria; phylum Chloroflexota; class Chloroflexia; order Chloroflexales; family Roseiflexaceae; genus Kouleothrix. Next base: position 71 of record CALLYN010000006.1, on the reverse strand, counting down.
ACGACTGAACCAGACGAACGTCGCCCGGTGCGGCGAGATCGTCGCGTCAGCCGGCGGCCTTCCAGGTGACG
>CALLYN010000005.1 GCA_937858455.1 uncultured Kouleothrix sp. | reverse complement strand
CGTCGCCGGCGGATTGCCCATGCCCATTTGCGGCGTAGCGGTGGTGACGATGTCATCGACGGTGAAATTCACCTTCACGACGCGCTTTCTCTTGCCGCCGACATGTTCGTAGCTGATGGGCGCCACGCCCGCGGCGGTGACATTGCCCTTGGAGGCGTAGTGGTAATCCTGCTTGTCCCCAACGGCCATGCGTACGAGGCCCGTCATCTTGCGATCGGCGGAGGCTTCGTACGTATCGCCGGAGCGCTTGACGACATAGGTGAATTGGCCGGCGACCATGCCTTTGGCATGGATATCGTAATTGACAATGAAGCCCGGCGCGGACGCGCTTTGCGCCATGGCTGAGCCAGTCAAACCGACAAGCGCCAGCGCGCTGAGCGCGCGGGCCGCTGCCACGAACATGCCGTCGGTGACGCGCCGCGCGCCGGAGGCCAGCACCCCCAGCGCCATGCCTGGGAAGATCAGCACATTGTTGCACTGGCTGATCCGCACCGTCCGCCCGCCGTACACCACGTCGGGGAAGGGGCTGCCGGTGGCGATCAGCGCGCGCCCCTCGCTCCAGGCCAGCAGATCGACGGGCGCAGCCTCGCAGCGCGAGGTTGGGTTCGAGAGCGGGAAGATGATCGGGCGCTCGGCATAGCCGAGCATCTCGCGCACGATCGGCTGGGTGAAGGCGCCGGGCTGCGCCGCCGTGCCGATCAGGATCGTCGGCCGCACCTGGCGCACCACATCTTCGAGCGTGATGCCGGCGCGCCCAAGGTGGAACTCGACCGCGCGGCCGAGCGGCTGGGCGAACTCGCGCTTGGCCGGGTCGAGATCCAGCCGGCCGTCGTGCACCAGGCCGTGGCTGTCGACCAGCCAGATCGTGGCGTGGGCATCTTCAGGCGTCGCGCCGTCGGCGACCATCGCGGCGACGATCTGCTCGCAGATGCCGGTGGCGGCCGAGCCGGCGCCCAGCATCACGATCCGCTGATCGCGCAGGCGCTCGCCGCTGGCCGACATCGCCGCCAGCAGCCCGGCCAGCGTCACCGCGCCAGTGCCCTGGATGTCGTCGTTGAACGAGCACAGCTGTTCGCGGTAGCGATCGAGCAGCCGGCGCGCGTTCTGCTTGGCGAAATCTTCCCACTGCAGCAGCGCCTGCGGGTAGACGCGCATGACTGCCTTCACAAACGCCTCGATAAACGCGTCGTACTCGGCGCCGCGCACGCGCTCGTGGCGCCAGCCCAGGTACAGCGGGTCGTCGAGCAGCGACTGATTGTCGGTGCCGACGTCGAGGTGGATCGGCAGCGTGGTGGCCGGGTGGATGCCGGCGCAGAGTGAGTACAGCGTCAGCTTGCCGACCGAGATCTCCATGCCGCCGATGCCCAGGTCGCCCAGGCCGAGCACGCGCTCGCCGTCGGTCACCACGATCGCGCGCACGTCGGTGTTGGCGGTGTTGCGCAGCATTGCCTCGATCGAGTCGCGGTGCGGGTAATCGATATACAGGCCGCGCGGGCGGCGGTAGATATGGCTGTAGTGCTGCGCGGTAATGCCCACCACCGGCGTATAGATCATCGGCAGCATCTCGGTGATGTGCTCGCTGAGCAGCCGGTAGAACAGCGTCTCGTTGCGGTCCTGCAGGCTGGTGAGGAAGATATGCCGCTCCTGGGCGCTGGTTTTCTGGAGGTAGTTCTCGTAGGTGCGTTGGAGCTGCTCTTCGATGGTGGCGATGTGTGGCGGCAGCAGGCCCAGCAGGCCCAGCTCGGCGCGCTCGGCCTCGCCGAAGGCGCTGCCCTTGTTCAGCATCGGGCAGTCGAGCAGCAGCGAGCCGGCCAGCGGCGTCTCGAGTATCTCGTCGCTGGTGTCGGGTTCTTGAACGACCGTATAGGCTTTCATGCGCGGCTCCTTCTTGGGGCGAGCGCGCCGTCGAGCGCGCGCCGATTGGCTCCCGCCACGTGCTTCCTCGCGCCCGGCGTCCCAACGCCTAGCTTATGCGATCGCCCGCGCCCATATGGGTAAGAGATCGTCATTCCGCGAGAAGAAACATTTACGCACCGCAGCGCGCGGCCGAAAGTGAATGTTTGTTACCCTGAGAGGGCGATTTCTTTTCTGTACGGCCCACGCGTGGGCACTACTATCCACATGGCAAACACCATATAAAAACGCTAGCGGTGGGAGGCACGCTAATGATTGGATTAGACGCCGAGACGCGCGACATGGTGATCGCGACGTTGAACGAGTATGCCGAGCGCAAACTTAAGCCCGAGTTTCTGCGCGAGCTGGACGAAAAAGATGAGTTCCCCGCCCAGGTGCTGAAGGATCTGTACGATCCTAACCAGTTTGGCCTGCACCTGATGTTCATCCCCGAAGAGTACGGCGGCCTCGGCGGCGGCGCCTACGACATCTACCGCGTATCCGAGACGATGGCGCGGATCGACCTGGGCATCGCCACTGGCGTGCTGGCCACCTTCCTGGGCACCGACCCGATCACCGTCGGCGGCACCGAAGAGCAGAAAAAGCGCTGGATGGGCAAGATTGCCGACGAGGGCTTGCTGGTGGCCTACGGCGCCACCGAGCCGCAGGCCGGCAGCGACCTGGGCACGCTTACCACCAAGGCCGAGCCGGTAGTCGAAGACGGCAAGGTGGTGGGCTACAAGATCACCGGCCGCAAGCAGTGGATCAGCAACGGCGGCGTGGCCCGGCTCTACACGGTGCTGGCGAACGCGCCGGGCGGCCCCTCGTGGTTCGTGGTCGAGCACGACGCGCCTGGCTTCATCAAGGGCAAGCCCGAAGACAAGCACGGTATTCGCGCCTCGAACACTGCGGCGCTGTTCCTCGACGACGTATACGTGACGGCCGACCGGCTGGTGGGCGGGGTTGAGGGCCAGGGCCTGGCGCAGGCGCAGGCCGTGTTCGGCTACACCCGCCTGATGGTCGGCTCGTTCGGCCTGGGCGGCGGCTGGGCCGCGCTCGAGCGCGCCATTCGCTACGGCCAGACGCGCGTGCAGGGCGGCGGGCTGCTGAGCACCAAGCAGGCCTACACCCACAAGCTGCTGGTGCCGAACGCGGTGCGGCTTGAGGCCGCGCGCGCCTACATCGAGTGGGTGGCCGAGCGGATCGACGGCGGCGACCCCGAGCAGCAGACCGAGGGCGCGGTGGCGAAGTACATGGCCACCGAGGCCGGCAACAAAGCCGCCGAAGACGCCATCCAGGCCCACGGCGGCTACGGCTACACCAAAGAATATATGGTCGAGAAGATCAAGCGCGACGTGCGGATCACCTGCATCTACGAGGGCACCTCGGAGATCATGGAGTGGACGATCGCGCGCGACCGCTGGCAGCTGCACCTGAAGAGCCAGGGCGCCTACTATCGCGACTGGGCCGCGCGCCTGGTGGCCGGCACCCCCGGCAACGAAAGCGGCGCCGCGACCGCCGCGCTGGCGCTGC
>CALLYN010000004.1 GCA_937858455.1 uncultured Kouleothrix sp. | reverse complement strand
TGGGCGCGCTGCTCAGCCAGAACCACGCGCTGCTCCAGCAGATCGGCGTCTCGTCGCCCGAGCTCGACGCGCTGGTTGCGGCCGCGCTGAACGCCGGCGCGCTGGGCGCCAAGCTCTCGGGCGCGGGCTGGGGCGGCGTGATGCTCGCGCTCGCCGACACGCAGCACAAAGCTGCGGTTGCCCAGGCGCTGCGCGCGGCCGGCGCCTGCCGCGTGATCGAAACCACTGTCGAGGCGCACAGCGGCGCCGCTGCGGTATAATGCGCTGTATCAGCACGGCTTGCGCCGCCGCCTCCCGCGCGGGAGGCCGAAGGGCCGCAGGCCCTTGAAGACCGTCCTTTTACGGAACATCAGGCAAACCTATGGCAAAGATCATGGTCGCCATGAGCGGTGGCGTCGACAGCTCGCTTGTCGCCGCGCTGCTGCACGAGGCCGGGCACCACGTCACCGGCGTGACAATGCACCTGTGGGATGGCGACGACGAGCGCCTGGCCGAGAGCCTGTGCTGCTCGCTCGAAATGACCGAGAGCGCGCGGCGGGTCTGCGCGCAGCTTGGCATTCCCTACTATGTGTTCAACTATCAGAAAGAGTTCCGCCGGCACGTTATCGAATATTTTCTGCACGAATACGCCCAGGGCTACACGCCCAACCCCTGCCTGGCCTGCAATCGCGACATCAAGTTTCGCGCGCTGCTGACGCGCGCCGCCGCGCTGGGGTTCGACTACGTCGCCACCGGGCACTACGCCCGTATCAGGCGAGTCGACGAAAGACGAAATATGGAAGACAAAAGGCGTGTCGGCGCAGCTGATTCATCCTGCGTCCTTGCTCCTTCGTCTTTCCAGCTCCTGCGCGCCCGCGACCGCGACAAGGACCAATCGTACATGCTGCACATGCTCGGCCAGGCCGACCTGGCGCGGCTGATGTTCCCGATTGGCGAGTATAGCAAGCCGCAGGTGCGCGCCCTCGCAGCCGAGCGCGGCCTGGCCAGCGCCGACCGCCCCGAGAGCCAGGATATCTGCTTTGTGCCGGGCGGCGACTACCGCAACCTGCTGCGCGAAGAGCGCCCCGAGAGCCTGCGCCCCGGCCCGATCGTCGACCTCGCCGGGCGCGAGATCGGCCGCCATCAGGGCCTGCCGCTCTACACCATCGGCCAGCGCCGCGGCCTGGGCGTCGCCGCAGGCGAGCCGCTGTATGTCACCGCGCTCGACGCGTCGCGCAATGCCGTGGTGGTAGGCCCAGCCGCCGCGCTCGAGCGGCGCTCGCTCGAAGCCACGCAGGTCACGTTCGTCGGCGGCGAGTGGCCCGAGGCGCCATTCGAGTGCCTGGCGCAGATTCGCTCGCACGCCGACCCGGTGGCAGCGCAGGTTACACCCGGCGCCGCCGGCCAGGTCACCGTTGAGTTCGCCCGGCCGCAGCGCGCCGTCACGCCAGGGCAGGCGGTGGTGCTGTACGACGGCGAGGTTGTGCTCGGCGGCGGGCGCATCTCGGCCGAGAAGCCCGCAGTGCAGAGCCAGCCCGCTGCGCCCAACGCCTGAGCCTATGTCGCCAGCATTGCTGCTTCTGTTTCTGCTCGCCAGCGCCAGCGCCGCACTCGCGCACGTCCTGTGGGGCCGGCGCCTGCTCCAGCTGCCAATCTTCTGGCTGGCGGCCTGCGCCGGTTGCCTGATCGCCTACGCCTTGGGTTTGCGGCTGCCGCTGGCGCTGCCGGCCCCCGCCGGCGTACCGGTGCTCGAGGCAGTGCTTGGGGCGTGGATCTTGCTGATTGTTGCCTCACGATTACGAGTATGATATAATCGCGCCGATTAGCCCTTCCCGAAGCGATCGAGCGCCGATTAAACTTGCCGCTGGGCCGCGCTATCGCCAAGCAGAGGAGCGTTGCATTGAAAAAGTGGATTGGCATTGGCCTGGCCGTGATAGCCATCATTACCATTGCCTTTATTGTCGCCGCGTACCTGTACCCCAACTTTCGCGAGGCCACGCGCGATATCGCCGTCGTCATCCTTGCGGTATTCCAGATGATCGGCGCGCTGCTCACGGCCGCGCTGCTGCTGGCGATTCTCTACGCCGTGTTTGTGATCAAGCGCCTAGCCACCAACACGATCGTTCCCAAGATCGACGTGCTTAGCGCCAAGCTCGACGGCGTGATCGACACAACTCAGGCAATCACCACGAATATCAAAGACACCACCGCATCGGTAGGCACCACCACCTCGTATGTCGCCGAGCAGGTCGTGTCGCCGGTGATCCGAGTGTCGGGGCTGCTGGCCGGCGTGCGCGCGGCCGCGACATTCCTGGCGCGCCGTGGCGAAAAGTAGCAAAATATCCCCTTTGGCCCCCCCACATCCGGTACCCGATCGCTATTGTCGCCAGCGTTGCTACGTGGTATCATACCTAGCGTCGGCATGCTCCTACCGCTCCAGGATGCGCTCGGGCGGCTGGACAAACAGGTAGTTTCATGAGTATCAAGCGGTTCCCATACGGAGGCCAGGCCGTCCTTGAGGGCGTGATGATGCGGGGCCTCCACCAGGCTACGGTTGCTGTGCGCAATGCCGCCGGCGAGATCGTGTTTCGGCACGAGCGGCTCGACGTACGGCGCCGCCATATATGGGAAACCCTGCCATTTCTACGCGGCGTGCTGATGCTGTGGGACGCGCTGGGCCTCGGCACGCGCGCGCTGAACTTTTCAGCCTCAGTGGCAATCGGCGATGAAGCGCAGGCCGAGGCGGCGGCGGGCGGCAAGCCGGCCGCAGCCAAGCCATTCTCCGAGGCGGCATCCACCGGCATGATGCTGATCTCGCTGCTGTTCGGCGTCGGGCTGTTCTTCGTGCTGCCGACGCTGATCGCCAGCGTGGCCGACCGCTTTGGCGCGTCGCCGACGCTGCGCGAGGCGATCAAGAGCGTGCTACAGCTAGCGATCTTCGTGGGCTACATCGTGGCGATCGGCACCCTGCCCGATGTCAAGCGGCTCTTCGGCTACCACGGCGCCGAGCACAAAACCATCAACGCCTACGAAGCCGGCGCGCCGCTTACCGTCGAGCATGTGCGCGAGTTTACGCTGATTCACCCGCGCTGCGGCACAAGCTTCTTGCTGGTGGTGCTGCTGATCAATTTCGTCGCGTCGTTTCTGCTCGTTCGCGATCTGCCGCTGATCTGGCGTGTGCTCGCGCACGTCCCGCTCATCCCGCTGATCGCGGCCGTGAGCTACGAGCTGCTGCGGCTCTCGGCGGCAAACTACCACCGGGCTTGGGTGCGAGTGCTGGTCGCGCCATCACTGGCGTTCCAGAAGCTCACCACCCGCGAGCCCGACGATACCATGATCGCTGTGGCGATTGCCGCGCTGTTGCCGGTGCTGGCGGCCGACGGCGTGGCGCTGGGCGAGCACGACGCTGCCCTTGCCGGCGGCCTGCCGGCGGGCACGCCCGAGCTGGCCGAGGCGCAGGGCGCCTTCGTATAACCTGCACCTGCGGCGAACGCGCCAACTCATACGATGCACACTAACCACTCACGCCTGTGAGCGGAGGACGACAATGGCGCTGGTCGGTAACATCCGGGATTTCGGCCTTTCAGATTTTCTGTACCTCGTCGATCGCGGCTACAAAACCGGGTGTCTTCACCTGAGTCGGCTCGACGAGGCAGCCTCGCTGTATTTCGAGAAGGGCAAGCTGATCACTGCCTCGCGCAAGGATCAAGCCGCATCGGTGACGGAGCTGCTGCTGCGCAAGGGCAAGCTCTCGCCTTCGCAGGCGCAGCAGGCGCTCGATACCCAGCGCAACGATGGCGGGGCCAGCCTTTCGCAGGTGCTCACCGAGCTGCACTACATCACCCGCGACGAACTGCAGAAGATCCTGCAACAGCACATCGAAGAGTCGGTGTATGGGCTGTTCGGCTGGCCTGACGGCGAGTTTAAGTTCGAGCAGAACCAGCACCCCGACCCGACGGCGCCGATCATGCCGGTGCCGCTGCCGGTCGAGCACCTGATCATGGAAGGGGTGCGGCGGATCGACGAGTGGGGGCGCATCAAAGATCGCATCCCCAGCACCGACATGATCGTTAAATTTGTCGAGCAGCCCGGCGATAAAGCCAAAGGCGTGCAGCTCGCCCCTGAAGAGTGGCGGGTGTTCGCGCGTATCAATGGCAAAGACACGCTGGCCGAGATCTCGCAGAAGACCAACCTGAGCGAGTTTGATGTCTGCCGTATTGTGTACGGCTTCCTGACTGCCGGCCTGGTCGATGTGATCAGGAAGCCCAAGCCGCTGCCGGTGCCTGCCGGCGGCCGGCCTATCGCCGAAGCGCCCAAGGTGAAGCGCGGGCTGGTTTCGCGGATTATCAATCGGATTCGTGGGATGTGATGCTCGCCGCGGCGTTCGCCCGAGCGCCAAGGTATGCGAATAGAGCGCCGTATGTCTTTCTGGCCGGCAACGGTCGTTTAAGGCACTACACCGCAGCGGAGGGCCGGTGTGCAGACGGTAAAAATGGTTATCAGCGGCGCGGTGAACGCGGGCAAAACCGAGTTCATCAAGGCCATCAGCGAGATCGAGGTCGTTTCGACCGAGCGGAAGGCGACCGACGACACCAAGCTGATCAAAAAAGAGACCACTGTGGCGATGGATTTCGGCCGGATCGCGATCGCCGATGATCTTGTGCTGCACCTGTTCGGCACGCCCGGGCAGAAGCGCTTCGATTTCATGTGGGAGATCCTGTCGGAGGGCATGCTCGGCCTGGTGATCCTGGTCGACAGCACCCGGCCCGAGACATTCCGCGAGACCAACCGGATCATCGAGTTCTTCGTCTCGTACCGCGATACGCCATATGTGGTAGCCGCAAACAAGCAAGACAAGCCGAATGCCTGGTCGCCCGACGAGCTGCGGCTGGCGCTGCGCCTGCCGCCGCAGGTGAAGGTGCTGCCGTGCATTGCCTCGGATCGCGAGAGCGTCAAGCAGGTGCTGCTCGAGCTGCTGTATGTGATCTTGCAGCAGAGCGAGGAATAGCACCCGGCGCGGCTTGGCTGCCGAGCGGCCTTCGGCTGCGGTGCCTGGCTTCGGCGGGCGCTGCTCTTCACCATAGGATGCGCCTTCAGCCGTAGCACGGCGCACACACCATCCCCCGATCCTCGCGCGAGGATCGGGGGATGTTTTATGCCACATGCTCTGCAGTGGGGTTCGGGGCGGCTGCGCCACCGCCGAATTTCTTTAGGACTTTATACCAAATCCGGCTGATCGCTTGGATTATGGTGGGGGTTCGGGGGCGGCGAAGC
>CALLYN010000003.1 GCA_937858455.1 uncultured Kouleothrix sp. | reverse complement strand
TCCCGTTCGGATCCGCGCAAAAGTCACTCAGGGTGGCGACGGTAGGGGAGGGCATGAACAAGATTGGGGGCTAAGGCCAGAGCCGCGTATTCGTCGAGGGCACGGTCGCTCGAAGCGGCCATGCCCTCTCTCGTTTAGAGAACCCTGGTCAACGCCGGATTACAATGTGATTCTCGTGAGGTTCGTTGGAGCGCCCGGTGTACACGTGAAGTCGCGCCACGCTCCGGAACTGCTGCTCGACGGAACCACCGTTTCCGCGTACGTGTCGCCGCCGTAGTAGGAAACCCGGAGGGTACCTGCCGCCGGGCATTGGATCTCCGAGGAAAGACCCGCATAGTCCGGCAGCAGGTCTTGACCGAAGTAGGCGGCGGTGTTGATGAGCGCCCTGGCGCTGGTGCTGGCGGCGGCGCTGATCGCGCTGGCGACGCGGCGCGCGCCGGTGCTGGCCGACCAAACCGCTAGCGGGATTGTCAGCACCAGCCAGGCCGCCGGCGGCCTAGGCTTCGGCGGCGTCGTATCGCAAGAAAGCTGCGTCTGGAATGAATTTCAGTCGGTTGGGCGGCGGCGCGGCGGGCAGCCCGGCAGCTGGGAAAACGTTGGCGTGGGCGGCAACGCGCCCTCGCTGCAGCCCGAGGTGGTCGTGACGCTCGAAGAGGTCAACTTCTGCCAGGAGGCGATCAAGCTGACGTGGAGCGTGCGCAACAACCTGGACGACGAGAGCGTCGCGCTGCCGCTTACCGTCGAGAACATCGCGGTGAGCGACTCGCTGCTGAACGACTACCAGATTGCCGACGACAAATCGCAGCCGCCGCAGATCAGCGTTGCGCCACGCAGCAAGGCGCGCGGCACCGCAGTGGTGGCCCGGCCGGCGAACCTAAACGCCAAGGTGCTGCGCGTCAAGCTCAAGCAGCTGCCATTCGGCGAGGCCACCTGGATCGTGCCGATCAGCAGCGCCGCCAAGTAGCCCGGCCCGCCTTTATGAGAGGTTTCTCGATTGCGATGGCCTGTCCGGCGAAGCCGGGCAGGCCATCGCAATCGAGATAGGAGTTACGCGCTTGCGAGATTCGGCTTCCTGATCTGCCGAAGATGGTGATAAGACTTTATTCATCACTATTGACAAATTCAGCACCTCCGATATAGAATTGCGCTGCATTTATAGCGGTATATCACCGTAAGACCACAAGATCGGTGGAGGGCCACGCCAGCCCGATGCGGATCGCCATCTGGCTGATCCGCTGTTTTAGTCTCCACTGATTTTGTGGCAACGGGAGGGTGGCATGGCGAAAGCACTGGTGCTACGCGCGATCACCGGCACGCAGGCGGGGAAGCGCCACGTGGTTACTGCGCGGGTCAGCTCGATCGGCACCGCGGCATCGAATGATCTGGTGCTGCACGATCGGCTACTGAACCCGCGCCATATCGAGCTGCGGCAGGTGCTCGAGCGCTGGTTTGTCGTGCCGCTGGCCAGCAACAGCCAGGGCCTGGCGCTGAACGGCATGCCGATCAGCGGCCAAAGCCGGCTCAACCCCGGCGACGCGCTGACGCTCGGCAGCGTCACGTACATGGTCGATCTGGAAGACGTGATCGAGCAGGAGGTCGGCCAGGCGCCGGCAGGCAACAACGGCGTACCGCGGCTGGGCGAGTACTTCATCCGGCGCGGCATCCTCAGCCGCGAGCAGGTGATAGCCGTGGCCGAGCGCCAGTCGCGGCTGCAGCGCGACGGCTCGCGGCTGCAGTTCGGGCAGGTGGCCTACGATATGGGCTTCATCACGCGCTCGCAGCTCGATATGGCCCTGGCCGACCAGCGCTCGGATTTCAACGACCGGTTCTACTAGGCGGCCTGGCCGCGCACCAGCGCCAGCTCGCAGCTGAACCCCGGCCCCAGCACCGCCAGCACCCCATACTCGCCCGGCGCGGGCGTGCCGGCGCCCAGAAACGCCTCGAGCACGAAGAACACCGTCGCCGACGACATATTGCCGTAGGCGCGCAGCACCTCGCGCGTATGCCCAAGCCGCTCGCGGTCGATCGCCAGCGCGCCTTCGTACGCGCCGATCACCTTGGCGCCGCCGGGATGCAGGATCCAGTGGTCGATATCGTCGATCGTCAGCCCGTGCCCGGCCAGAAACTCGGCCACATTCTCGCGCATCAGCGTCTGCACAATATACGGGATGCGCGATGAGAACACCACCTGCATGCCAGTGTCAACCATATCCCATCCCATGATCTCGGTGGTGTCGGGCCAGAGCGTGCTCTGCGTGCCGAGGATCGAGATGGGCGGGCGCGAGGGTAAAGCGACCGCGCTTGCGCGATCTTCCGGCCTTTTTAGCGGCTGATCAGCCTGGCGAGTGTGCAGTTCGTCGCCCTCCACCAGCACCGCTGCCGCGCCATCGGCGAACAGCGACGACGCGATCAGGTTGCGCTTCGAGCGGTCGTTCCACTGGAATGTGACGCTGCACAGCTCCACCGAGAGCAGCAGCACGCGCTGGCTGGGGAACGCGCTGGCGTACTCGTAGGCGCGCGCCAGCCCGGCCACGCCGCCGGCGCAGCCCAGGCCCCAGATGGGAGTGCGGCGGGTATGGCGGCCCATGCCCAGCCGATTGATCAGCATTGCGTCGGGGCTCGGCGCGGCCATGCCGGTGGTCGAGATCCACAGCAGGTGATCGACATCGCCGGGCTCGAGCCCGGCCGCCGCCAGGCAGCGCCGCGCCGCCTGCTCGCCCAGCGCGGTGGCGGCCTCGACGAACAGGTCGTTGCACTCTTTGAAGCTGCGCGGCGTGATGAACCACTCGAGCGGCGCCGCGAAGTAGCGCGTATCGATCTGGGCATGGCGAAACACCGACATGTAGCGGTCGATCTCGGGGAAAGCCGGGGCAAAGTGCTGGCGCGCCAGGTCGCGAATCTCATCCTGCTGCAGCGCGTAGGGCGGCAGCGCGGTGGCTACCGAGCGAATAACGGGCATGGCTACCGCTCCTTCTAGTCTGGAGGCAACCGCGTGTGTCGTTTAGCGAACATGGCCGGCGCAGCCAGTGGTTTTACCTGGCCTCGCCGGGCCTGGGCGCCAGCGGCGAGCGGCACAACAAGCGCTGTATAGCACGGATCGCGCCACGCCGCCGTAAAGAGTACGTACGCCGGTGGCTAATGGATCGGCTACCGCGCAGACATACAGGCTCGAAGCCGGAGGCGTGCTGTGAAGCCTCGAAGCTTCGAGCCTGTAGTGCGTATCGGCGGCTGAAATCAGGCCAGCGCGTCGCGCGCGGCGGCGATGCGCGCCAGCGCTCGCTCGCGACCCAGCGCAGCCAGCGTCTCGAACAGCGGCGGCGCAACCGTACGGCCGGTGACGGCCACGCGCAGCGTGCCGAACAGCTGCCCGGCTTTCAGCCCAAGCTGCTCGACCAGCGCGCGCAGGGTTGTCTCGAGCGCCGCCTCGCTCCAATCCTCAAGCTCGCCTAGCTCGGCGTAGGCTGCGGCCAGCGCCGCTGCGGTGCCGGCCGGATCCATCTTCTTCTGCACCAGCAAAGCAGGCTCGGCCGGTGGCAGGTCGTGGAAGAAGAACTCGAGCAGATCGGACGCCTCGCTCAGCTCCTCGAGCCGCTCGTGGATCAGCGGCACGAGCCGCTCGGCATACGCGCGCTCAGCGTCGCTGGGCGGGCTGGCGATCAGGCCGGCCTGGCTCAGGAACGGCGCCACGCGCGCGGCCACCTCGGCGCTGCTGAGCTTGCGGATGTAGAGCCCGTTCATATCCTTGAGCTTGTCGGGGTTCCAGCGCGCCGGCGAGGCCTGCACCCGATCGATCGAAAAGCGCGCCACAATCTCGTCGCGGCTCATGATCTCGGTGTGATCGTCGTAGCTCCAGCCCTGGAGCGCCAGGTAGTTGAACATCGCCTCGGGCAGGTAGCCGCGCTCCCAGAAGCGGTTGGTCGCGACGTCGTCTTTGCGCTTCGAGAGCTTGCCGCGCCCATCCTGGCGCAAAATATTCGGCACGTGCGCGAAGACCGGCATCTGCCAGCCGAAGGCACGGTAGAGCATCACGTGGTAGGGCGCGCTGGGAACCCACTCCTCGCCGCGGATCACGTGGGTAATGCCCATGAGGTGGTCGTCGACCAAGTGCGCCAGGTGGTACGTCGGCATGCCGGTGGTTTTCAGCAGCACCAGGTCGTACAGATCGGCGTTGTTGACGCTGATGCCCTCGCCGCCGCGCACCAGATCGGTGAAGCCGGTGCTGCCGTCGAGCGGCACCTTGAGCCGGATGGTGAACGGCAGGCCCTGGGCCTCGGCTGCGGCAACCTGCGCGGGCGACCAATCGCGCTCGGGGCCGCGGAAGCGGAAGCGCTCGGGGCGCTCGCCGCGCGCGGCCCACTCGGCGCGCAGGCGCTCTTCCTGCTCGGGCGTCACAAAGCACTTGTAGGCGTGCCCGCCGGCCACCAGCTCGTCGGCGTAGCGCTGGTAAATCCCGAGCTCCTTGCGCTCGGATTGCACATACGGTGCGTGCGGGCCGCCGATGTCGGGGCCTTCGTCCCAGTCGATGCCGACCCAGCGCAGCGAGGCCATCATATCGTCGGCGGCGCCGGGCACAAAGCGCTTCTCGTCGGTATCCTCGACCCGCAGCAGGAACTGGCCGCCATAGTGGCGCGCGAACAGCCAGTTGAACAGGGCGGTGCGCACGCCGCCGATGTGCAGAAACCCGGTCGGGCTGGGCGCGAAGCGCACCCGCACGGGTGGGGTGATCTCAGCCATACATGCTCCTTTGAGTCTGATCGCGCTATTATACGCCGATGTGGCCGGCGCGCAAGGCCAGCGCTGCGCCGCAATCAGCTGGCGCTGGCACGGGCCGCGAATGCCGGCGCATGGTGATTCGCGCGCTGCGAGCCGCGCCGGGTTTGCCAGCAATCGCAAAGCGTGGTATACTCGTAAACGGTACCGCTTTCGTGTAAAAACATGATCCGACTCGGCGTTGCAGTAAAAATCATGGGCCAGGGCGGGCTGCGGGCGCGCGATGGCCGGCGGGCCGAGCACGCGCCGCACCTGAGCGTCAGCCTGCTGCTCGTGCGCGAGGTGCTGCTGTACCTGGCCAGCCAGCAGATCGGCTGCTACCGCCTGGCCGACGACCTGGTGCCCGGCGATGACACGGGCGACGACGCGCTGCGCCAGGTTGGCGCGTGCGCCGACATGCTCGCCGAGACGGGGGCGCTGGCGCGGGCGCACGGCATCCGGCTGAGCATGCACATGCCGCTGCACGTGCAGCTGGCGGCCCCCG
>CALLYN010000002.1 GCA_937858455.1 uncultured Kouleothrix sp. | reverse complement strand
TGCTTGCAGTCTCCCTGGCCTCGAAGCGGCGCCCTGCCGAGTTGGTCGAAATCGTTGCGGCGACCGACCTGCTCAACGACGCCGTGCCTTCCGAAACCCGGTTTGCCGACGCAATCCGGCGGCTCTCCATTGCGGGTCTGATCCTCGAGGCAGAGGCGGGGCGTTTTGCACTGACCCCCGAGGCGGAGAAAATCGTGACCGGTCTGCCCAAAAAAGGCGATACGGCCGAGCGCATGGCTGTGGTGTGGGATCGTCTGGTGGCCTATAGCCCGGCGGCCAACGAACCTGCCGTCGTCACGCCCCAGCAGGCTTGCGCGGCAATTCTGGCGCATCGTGCATCCGGGCAGGGTGTAGGCAAGAATATGCTGATGCCCAAGCCGAAGGTGGCAACGCGTTCATAGAACACACCGCCGCCGGCGCGGCTCTCGCTGGTGCTCGGGCGCGAGCACCCGGCCTACGCCGCGCTCGACCCCATGCTGGCGGCCACCTACGAGGCGCCCTACGCCTGGTATGTGCGCGTGCCAGATCTGCCGGCGTTCGTGCGCCACGTGGCGCCGGCGCTCGAGCGGCGGCTGGCCGGCTCGTTCATGGCAGGCTACAGTGGCGAGCTGCGGCTCGACTTCTACCGCGGCGGCCTGCGGCTGGCCTTTGAGCAGGGCCGCCTGCGCGCCGCCGAGCCCTGGAACGCGCGCGCGGTGGCGTGGGGCCCCAAGCCCAACGGCGGCTTCCCGCCGCTGGTGTTTCTGCAGCTGCTGTTCGGGCACCGCAGCCTCAGCGAGCTGCGCTACGCCTTCCCCGACGTGTGGGCCGAGGAAGAGGCCCGCCCCGCGCTCGAGGCGCTGTTCCCCTCCCGGCCGGCGTGGGTGCTGCCGCTCGACTAACGCTGCGTCTCCACACTGCACGGGCGCGATCGATCGCGCCCGTGCGCCTTTGTGCGCCCGGCCGGTGCGCCACCCCGGCCGCAGATTCTAACGCCGCTCTTACACCGCCATATGGGCCTGGTCCACCACATGTATGCTATACTGTTCCCGACGTGCTGCAATTGTGTGGCACGACACCCACGGGGGTCAGAATGAGATTAGAGCGATTCACCGATAAGGCGCAAGAGGCATTCCAGGAAGCCCAAGAGATCATGCACGAGCAGCACCATACGCAGCTCGACGTCGAGCATATCTTCCTGGCGATGCTGCGTCAGCGCGACGGGCTCGCCAACCGCGCGCTCAGCCGGCTCGGGATCGATACCGATACAATCGCGCAGCGCGTCGAGCGCGAGCTTGAAAAATCGCCCAAGGTGTACGGCCAGTACGGCTACGGCAACCAGGTGTATATCACGCCGCGCACGCAGCGGCTGGTCAAGCGCGCCGAGGAAGAGGCCGCTCGCCTGAACGACCAGTACGTCGGCATCGAGCACCTGCTGATCGCGATCAGCGGCGAGCGCGAGGGCGCCTCGTCGCGCATCCTCAATAGCTTTGGCGTCGACCAGGAGCGCGTCTACCAGGCGCTGATGGACATCCGCGGCAGCCAGCGCGCCGACAACCCCGGCGCCGAGGGCCGCTACGAGATCCTGGGCAAATACTCCACCGACCTGACCGAGCTGGCCAAGCAGGGCAAGCTCGACCCGGTGATCGGCCGCGATGCCGAGATCACCCGCGTGATCCGCATCCTCTGCCGCCGCACCAAGAACAACCCGGTGCTGGTGGGCGAAACCGGCGTGGGCAAGACGGCGATCGCCGAGGGCATGGCCCAGCGGATCGTCTCGGGCGATGTGCCGCTGCCGCTGAAAGACCGCAAGCTGCTCTCGCTCGACCTGGCCGGCATGGTCGCGGGCTCGAAGTTCCGTGGCGAGTTCGAAGAGCGCCTCAAGGCCGTGATGGAAGAGGTGCGCGCCGCCCAGGGCCAGGTGATCCTGTTCATCGATGAGCTGCACACGGTAGTGGGCGCGGGCGCGGCCGCCGGCTCGATCGACGCCTCGAACATGCTCAAGCCCGGCCTCTCGCGCGGCGAGATGCAGGTGATCGGCGCTACCACGATCGACGAGTACCGCAAGCATATCGAGAAAGACGCCGCGCTCGAGCGCCGCTTCAGCCCGGTATTCGTCGAGGAGCCGGATGTCGAAACCACGATCGAGATGCTGCGCGGCCTGCGCAAGCGCTACGAAGAGCACCACGCGCTGACGATCTCCGACGAGGCGATCGAGGCCGCCGCGCGCCTTTCCAGCCGCTATATCGCCGACCGGTTCCTGCCCGACAAGGCGATCGACCTGATCGACGAGGCCTCGGCTAAGCTGCGGATCGACATCTACTCGATGCCCAACGACCTGCGGGCCCAGGAGGCCGAGCTCGACCGGCTGCGCCGCGAGGAGGAAGACGCCGGCGCCCGCCGCGACTACGAGCGCGCCGCGACACTGCGCGCGCGCTTCCTGGCGATCGAGCACGAGTTCAGCACCGCGCGCGACCTGTGGCTCAAGAGCTCGAACCTCGACGAGGTCGTCGACGAAGAAGATGTCGCGGCGGTCGTCTCGAACTGGACGGGCGTGCCCGTCAGCCGTATGCTCGAGACCGAGCGCGAAAAGCTGGTAGAGATGGAGGCGCGGCTGCACGAGCGCGTGATCGGCCAGCACGAGGCGATCGTGGCGCTCTCCGATGCCATCCGCCGCGCCCGCAGCGGCCTGAAAGACCCCAGCCGCCCGATCGGCTCGTTTATCTTCGTCGGCCCAACCGGCGTGGGCAAAACCGAGCTGGCCAAGGCGCTGGCCGAGTTTCTGTTCGACAGCGAAGATGCCATGACCCGCGTGGATATGAGCGAGTTCCAGGAGCGCCACACCGTCAGTCGCCTGATCGGCGCGCCGCCCGGATACGTCGGCTACGACGACGCCGGCCAGCTGACCGAGAGCGTGCGGCGCCGGCCGTACCAGGTGGTGCTGTTCGACGAGATCGAGAAGGCCCACCCCGACGTGTTCAACACGCTGCTGCAGGTGCTCGACGACGGCCGCCTGACCGACGGCCAGGGCCACACCGTCGACTTCCGCAACACCGTCGTGATCATGACATCGAACGTGGGCACCGAGCACGTGCGCCAGCAGAGCATCGGCCTGGTGCGCCAGCACGACCGCAACGCCGAGGAGGCTGCGCGCGAGCGCGTGCACGAGGCGCTGCGCCAGGCGTTCCGCCCCGAGTTCCTGAACCGCATCGACGATATTATTGTCTTCAGCGCGCTGACCGAGGCCGAGCTGACGCAGATCGTCGACCTGCTGGTGGCCGAGGTGGCCGACCGGCTGCGCGAGCAGAACCTCAGCCTCGAGCTGACGCCGGCCGCCAAGGCCCTGCTGGTACGCGAGGGCTATGTGCCGGCCTACGGCGCCCGCCCGCTGCGCCGCACCATCCAGCGCCTGATCGAGACGCGGCTCTCGCGCGATATCCTCAAGGGCCAGTTCAAGGCCGGCGACGTGATCCTCGTCGACGCAAACGGCCGCGAGCTGACCTTCGGCAAACGCGAGACGCTTGAGCTGAGCCAGAAGAAGCCGGCTGCGCCGCTCGGGGCGTAAACAGCGATCCACAGGCGACGCAGATGATACCAACTCGCGCAGCCCTGCCCGGCTTTGTCGGGCAGGGCTGCGCGATTTTGATGCGCTCCTACCCCTACGCCGCACCCGCCAGGTTGTAGAACACCCGCCAGGCGCGGTACACCTCGACATAGCTGGTGTGGCTGTACTGCACCACGCGGTGGTCCAGGCGCTCGCTCCCCGGCATCAGCGCGGCCATCTCGGCCTGGCCGGTGTTCACGAACTCGACCTTCAGCGCATACGGCGCGTCGAAGCGCAGCGGCCCGCGCCGCTGCGCCAGCGCGGCGCGGGCGCCCTCGCGTACCAGCC
>CALLYN010000001.1 GCA_937858455.1 uncultured Kouleothrix sp. | reverse complement strand
CCAGCCCGCCCAAGCGCGCGAGGTCGCAGCCCAGGCGGCCGCGCTGCGCGCCGGCGGCGCAACTGCCGACGACGTGCTGCGCGAGCTAGGCGCCTAGCGGTTGTTGGTAGTTAGCCCTATCTATGCTATACTCGGCAGCGTAGAACTCTTGCCTGGCACAGCGCGCGCCATAGCACCATATCTCTAGCGCATCCATACCCCGCAATCGCCAACTGCCCGGCCACATTCCGAGGTTCCCAATGCACCGACGTATCCAGCTGCTGATTGTCGCGCTCGTCGCACTGAACTTCGCGCCGGCCGTGCCAGCGCTCGCTCGCTCGGTCGGCGCGCAGCCGGCCGGCGGCAGCGGGTTCGCCTACTTCCCCGAAACCGGCCACAACGTCGGCCTGGCGATCAAGCGCTTCTACGACACCCACGGCGGCATCGACATCTTTGGCCTGCCGCTCACCGAGGTGTTCGACGAAGACGGCATACGCGTGCAGTATTTCGAGCGCGCGCGCTTTGAGCTGCACCCCGAGCTTCCGCCCGAGTTCTATGTGTCGCTCTCGCTGCTCGGCCGGCACTTCACCGAGGGGCGCGCCGAGCCCGCATTTCAGTGGCTCGCGGCCGCGCCCGCAGCCGACCGCACATTCTTCGCCGAAAGCGGCCACTCGCTGGGCGGCTCGTTCCGCGGCTTCTGGCAGGGGCGCGGCGGGCTCGCCGCGTTTGGGCTGCCGATCTCGGAGGAGTTCGGCGAGATCAACCCGCTCGACGGAAAATTTTACGTGGTGCAGTACTTCGAGCGCGCGCGCTTCGAGCTGCACCCCGAGAACGCCGGCACGCCCTACGAAGTCCAGCTCAGCCAGCTTGGCCGCCAGCTGCTGAACGAGCGCCCGGCCGCGCAGGCGCAGGCCGCGCCGGCCCAGCCGCTGGTGCTGCTGGGGCGGGCCGTCACCGGCTTTCGCACCTCGGCGGCCGAGCGGCGCGACAATATCGCGCGCGCGGCGGCGCTGTTCGACGGCGTGGTGGTGCAGCCCGGCCAGGAACACTCATTTCTGAGCGCCGGCAACTTTTCCGAAGAGGAAGGCTTTGTCGAAGGCTACGCGATCGTCGGCGGCAAGCTCGAAAAGGTAGTCGGCGGCGGGCTGTGCCAGGTGGCCACCACCCTGTTCCGCGCCGCGTCGAACGCCGGCATGGAGATCACCGAGCGCGCCGGCCACACCTACGTGGTGTACTTCTACGAAAATATTCTGGGCTTCGACGCCACGGTGTTCAGCCCGACGCGCGACTTCAAGTGGCGCAACGATACGCCCGGCCCGATCACCATCGCCACTGCGGCCGACCTCGCCGCCTCGACGGTGACGTTTGAGCTGTGGGGCACCAGCGACGGCCGGAGCGTCAGCTACGAGGGGCCGTTCACCAAAAATGTCGTGAAGCCCGGCGGCGCCACCTGGCAGTACGACCACCAGCTGAGCAGCGGCCAGGTTCGCCAGCTGGTGCACGGCCGCGCCGGCATGGACGTCACCCTGATCCGCACCGTCACAATGCCCGATGGCAGCGTCAAGCACCTCGACAACTTCTTCACCCACTACCAGCCCTGGAACGACTTCTACACCTACGGCGCCGGCGTGCTGCCGCCGTCCGGCGTCACTGTGATCGACCCGCGGGTGGTGTACGAGGCGCGCCCGCTCGCACCGCCCACGCGGCCCTTGCCCGACGACGGGCTCTAGGCACCGCAGCTGGATTGCGCGCCTAGCAGGCGATTGTCACCGAATCGCAAGCTCCGGCGCGGACGTGCTGATGTACAATCGGGGTAAGAAAGGGGGAGATCGACCAACCGTTAGCCGGCTCTGTGATACTGTGGCCCGTTCGTACGCATTTTGTACCTCGCAAAGGAGATCGCGGCTATGATTGTTCAGGGCGTATCGATTGGCGACATGCTTAACCAGAGCGTCGCCGTACTGACCAAGCCAAGCGTGCAGTCGTTCGAGCAGTTCGAGCGGCGCGGCGGCCAGCGCGAAGGCCTGATCTATGTCGGTGTCGCGGCGGCGCTGGCCGGCATTGTCGGCGCGCTGTTCGGCCTACTCACCGGCGGCGTCGGCGGCCTGATCGGCGGCCTGGTGATTGGCATCGTCGGCCCGCTGCTGAACTTCTTCGTGTTCTCGTTCCTCGTCTACACGATCGGCAAGAGCCAGGGCGGCACCGGAACGCAGGACGAAGTGTTCTACACCACCTCGCTCTACACCGCGCCTATTCTGGCCGTCAGCGGCATTGTCAATGCCATCCCGCTCCTCAACTGCCTGCTGCTGCCTGCTACGTTTGTGCTCGGCCTGTACCAGCTGTACCTTGGCTACCTGGCCACCCGCTCGAGCATGAACCTCGATCAGAACAAGGCGATCATCACCGTCGTGCTGTCGATCATCGCGATGTGGATCGCCGGCGCGATCCTGACGTTCGTGCTGGCGGCGATCGGCCTCAGCGCCGCCGCCGCCTCGGGCGCGCTCAGCTCACCGTAATCACTCGGCAGCCGCCCGATCGTACCGGCCGAGCCGCGCGTTTGCGCGGCTCGGCTTTGTTGTGCGCCAGCGGCAGTCAGGGCGCGTGCAATCAGGAAACTGACATTGCACCAGCCTGGAGTAGTAATCTGCTCACTTGCCGAACGCGCCGCGCGTCGGGTATAATAACCCGCAATGCGCCGCACGACGAAGCGCTACGTGCCCGCTGTACGCCGCTCCTCGCGCATCGAGCGCCGAGGGGCGCGTTTGCGACATGCCGGCCTACTGTAGTCAGCCGGCGGCCAGCCGGGCTCAACCGCGCTGGCTGGCGACTACCGACTGCCGACCGGAGAAGATAGATGTTCAACTTTCTTAAGAAAATAGTTGGCGACAGCAACGACCGCGTGGTCAAGCAGATCGCGCCGCTCGCCGACGAGATCGAGTCGCTCGAGGCCGAGTTCCGCGCCCTGACCGACGCGCAGCTGGCCGAGAAGACCAGCGAGTTCAAGGCCCGGCTGGCCGATGGCGAGACGCTCGACGATATTCTGCCCGAGGCCTTTGCCACTGTGCGCGAGGCCGCGCGCCGCACGATCGGCCAGTTCCACTACCGCGTGCAGCTGATCGGCGGCATTGTGCTGCACCAGGGCAAGATCGCCGAAATGAAAACCGGCGAGGGCAAGACGCTGGTGGCAACCCTGCCGCTGTACCTGAACGCGCTCGAGGGCCGCGGCTGCCACCTGGTGACGGTGAACGACTACCTGGCGAAAGTCGGCGCCGGCTGGATGGGGCCGATCTACCACCGGCTGGGCCTCAGCGTCGGCTTCATCGCCCACGACTACTCGGCGCTGTTCGACCCGGAGTATATCGACCCGGACGCGA
This sequence comes from uncultured Kouleothrix sp., assembly GCA_937858455.1. Lineage (GTDB taxonomy): Bacteria > Chloroflexota > Chloroflexia > Chloroflexales > Roseiflexaceae > Kouleothrix. Next base: position 2,381 of record CALLYN010000001.1, on the reverse strand, counting down.
ACCCCGAGGACCAGCGCCTGGTGCACTGGCGGCCGTGCGCGCGCCGCGAGGCCTACGCCGCCGATATTACCTATGGCACCAACAACGAGTTCGGCTTCGACTACCTGCGCGATAATATGGTCGTCGAGCTGAGCCAGCTGGTGCAGCGACCGCTGCACTACGCGATCGTCGACGAGGTCGACAACATCCTGATCGACGAGGCGCGCACCCCGCTGATCATCTCAGGCCCGTCGCATGAGAGCAGCGACGAGTACCGGCGCTTCGCCCGCCTGGTGCCCATGCTCAAGCCCAGCAGCGTCACCCCCGACCAGGTGAAGAAAGAGGGCATCGATCCCGACGGCGACTTCATGATCGACCCGCGCAGCAAGGGCATCCAGATGACCGACCAGGGCATCGCGAAGATGGAGCACGCGCTGGGCATCCCCGAGCGCGAAAGCCTGTACGACCCGAAGTACTACCAGCTCACGCACTTCCTCGACAACGCCATGAAGGCCCAGTTCGTCTACCACCGCGACCACGACTACGTCGTCGAGGGCGGCGAGGTGGTGATCGTCGACGAGTTCACCGGGCGCAAGATGCCCGGCCGGCGCTGGAGCGACGGCCTGCACCAGGCGGTTGAGGCCAAGGAAAATGTTCCGGTGAAGCAGGAGAACGTCACGCTGGCGACGATCACCTTCCAGAACTATTTCCGCATGTACAAAAAGCTCAGCGGCATGACCGGCACGGCCTACACCGAGCGCGAGGAGCTGGGCAAGATCTACAACATCGACGTCACCGTGATCCCGACGAACAAGGCCATGGTTCGCAAGGATCAGGACGACCAGATCTACCGCACCGAGAAGGCCAAGTTCGATGCGGTGCTGCGCGAGATCAAGGAGATGCAGGAGACCGGCCGGCCGGTGCTGGTGGGCACAACCTCGGTCGAGACGTCGGAGCGGCTGAGCGAGCTGCTGCGGCGCAATGGCGTCAAGCACGAGGTGCTGAACGCCAAGCAGCACGAGCGCGAGGCGCACGTGGTGGCGCAGGCCGGCCGGCTCGGCGCGGTGACGATCGCCACCAACATGGCCGGCCGCGGCACCGACATCCTGCTCGGCGGCAACCCCGACGGCCTGGTCGAAGAGATCCTGGCCGAGCGCAAGATCGACTTCGAAGACGCCACGCCCGAGCAGCTGAGCGAGGCCCGCGCCGAGGCCGCCCGCCGCACCGAGGCCGAGCGCGAGAAGGTCGTGGCGATGGGCGGCCTGCACATCATCGGCACCGAGCGCCACGAGGCCCGCCGGATCGACAACCAGCTGCGCGGCCGCGCCGGCCGCCAGGGCGACCCTGGTTCGTCGCGGTTTTACCTCTCGCTCGAAGACGAGCTGATGCGCCGCTTCGGGCCGATGGAGCGCGTGAAGGGGATCATGGAGCGGCTGGGCGTTGAGGACGAGGTGCCGATCGAGGCGCGGCTGATCAACCGCTCGATCGAAGGCGCGCAGACGCGCGTCGAGGGCCAGAACTTCGACTACCGCAAGCACACCGTCGAGTTCGACGACGTGATGAACAAGCAGCGCACGATTATCTACGCCGACCGGCGCGCGATCCTCGAGGGCCAGAACATGCGCGACCGCATCCTGCAGATGATCGGCGAAGAGATCGGCAGCCTGCTCGACCAGCACCTGCCCGAGGCCGAGGGCGAGGAGTGGGACACCGAGGCGCTGCTGCGGGCGGTGCGCACGATCGACCCGATGCTGCCGGCCGAGATCACGCCTGAGTCGCTGCTCGAGCTCGAGCGGCCGGCGATCGAGGACCTGCTGCTCGAAAAGGTCGAAGACGACTACATGGCGCGCGAGGAGGCGATCGCCGCCGAAAATATGCGCTACGTCGAGCGGCGCATGATGCTGGGCGCGATCGACCGCCAGTGGATCGACTACCTGACCGGCATGGAGGACCTGCGCCAGGAGATCGGCATGCAGGCGATCGCCCAGCGCGACCCGCTGCTCGAGTACCAGCGCAACGCCTACGGCATGTTCGACGAGCTGAAGCACAACATTCAGCGCGACATCGTCTACCAGATCATCCCGGTGTCGTTCCAGTACGAGCAGTACATGCGCCAGGTGGTGGCCGAGCAGCAGCAGCGCCTCCAGCAGGCCCAGCACGCCGGCGAGAGCGAAGAGCAGGCCAAGGCCGCCAAGACGGTGCGCAAGCCGACGGCGGCCAAGATCGGGCGCAACGATCTGTGCCCGTGCGGCAGCGGCAAGAAGTTCAAGCACTGCCACGAGGGCCGCGAGGGCGAGCTGTTCGCGCTGCTCCAGGCGCGCGGGCCGAGCACGCCTTCCGCCCCGGCGCAGCAGTCGGTGTCGGCGCAGCTGGCCACCGGCGGCACTGGCACCCCGGCGCCA